>JAAXHF010000139.1 GCA_012271025.1 Deltaproteobacteria bacterium
TCATTATTCCCCCCGAGATGGACGAGGAGGCCGTCCTCGACCACTGCCTGGCGGCGAGCGCGATGATCGAAGACGAGATGGAGGTGTATATTCTCCCCAGGGTGCGCGCAGAAAACTCGTAGCTGTACAGATAGGAAGAGCTATCGTGGATTCAACCGCCCTTCGATGAATACAAGCGCCCCTGTCCGTCAACCGCCTTAAACAACCCGGCTCGTCTCGTGAATACGCCAAGACCTTTTGACGATCTGGCCTGCTGTGCTAAAGCATGGGTTCGTACCCCACTGGAGGAATCGCTATGCTGCCTGAAACAATCGTCCGCAAGATTCTGGATCTCGGCCTGAGCCGCGGCGCGGATTTTGCCGAGGTCTTTGTCGAAGAATCCGAAACCTCGTCCATTGACTTGTTGGAACAGAAGCTCGACCGGATCAACTCCGGCAACGCCTTTGGCGTCGGCATTCGTCTGCTGTTCGGTAACGAGTCCGCCTATGGCTACAGCAGTGACGTGTCCGAAGACGCCCTGCTGCGGCTGACCTCGAATCTGGCCCGCGAGGCCAAAGCGGGCGGATCGCCTGCCGCCTTTCACAAGGAGCAGGTGGCGGATCGGCATCCGGTGATGATTGACCCGGCCAGCGTGTCCAAAAACGAGCGGGTCGAGCTGCTGCGCCAGCTCGATGGCCTGACCCGCCAAACCGGTTCGGTCATCCGTCAGGTTGGCGCCTCGGTGGCCGAGAAACAACGCTCGGTGCTGATCGCCAACAGCGACGGCCTGTGGGTTGAGGATTCCGCGCATTACTCCCGGCTGCGGCTCAGCGCGATTGCCGAAGACGGCGACGGACCGCAGACGGCCATGGAAAGCCCCGGGGTGCTGGGCGGCTATGAGTTCTTTCAGGGTCTCGACCTGGCCGGCCTGGCCAACGACGCCGGGCAGCGGGCGATCCGCATGGCCAGGGCCGGCTATATTGAGGGCGGGACGATGCCGGTGATTATCGGCAATGGCTTTGGGGGGGTGATCTTCCACGAGGCCTGCGGACATCCGCTGGAAACCGAGGCCATCCGCAAGAACGCCTCGCCGTTTGTCGGCAAGATCGGCGAAACCGTCGCTCAGTCCGTCCTGACGGCGATTGACGACGGCACGCTCGACCATCGCTGGGGGTCCCTCAACGTTGATGACGAGGGGCAGCCGGCCAAGCGGACCGTGTTGATCGAAAACGGGGTACTCAAAGCCTATCTGGCCGACCGTATCGGCGCCCGCCAGGTCGGCGTGCCCCAGACCGGCTCGGGGCGGCGCGAGTCGTACAAATTTGCCCCGGTGTCGCGGATGCGCAACACCTATATCGACAACGGACCGCATACCCCTGAGGAGATCATCGCCTCTGTGGAGTATGGCCTGTACGCCAAAAAGATGGGCGGTGGCTCGGTCGATCCGTCGACCGGCGAGTTCAATTTTGCGGTCCAGGAAGGCTACATCGTGCGGGATGGAAAAATTGCCGAACCGGTGCGGGGGGCAACCCTGATCGGCAAGGGCTATGAAATCCTGCCGCGTATCTCGATGGTCGGTAACGATCTGGAGTTTGCCGCCGGCATGTGCGGCGCGTCGAGCGGCTGGGTGCCGACCACGGTCGGCCAGCCGACGCTGAAAGTCGACTCCATTCTGGTCGGAGGCCGCTAATGGACCAGCAGGCCGCGATTGATTACGTACTGTCCCTGGCTCGCGAGCAGGGCGAGCCTGATGTTGACCTGATTGTCGAGCGGAGCGAACAGCTGTCGCTGCGCGTGCTGAACGGCCAGGTTGAGAAGATTGACCAGGCGACCGCGCTCGGGCTCGGTATCCGGGTCGTGCACCAGGGCCGGACCGGTATCGCCTCAACCGAACGCCTGGAGGCCACGGCCCTGGAAAAAGCCTTTCGGGCGGCCAGGGAAAACGCCCTGCTCAACGATCCGACCGAGGTGCTGCTGCCCCAGGCCGCCCCCGACCTGCCCGACCCCCAGGACCTTGAGCTGTTGAATCCCGCTATCGAGCGGCTGACGGTTGACGAGTTGGGCGCGTTTGGTCTGGAGCTTGAAGCCACCGCCCGCCAGGCCGACGCGCGGGTGACGGCGGTGCCCTACCTGGCTGTGTCGCGTTCCAGTTCGGCCTACCGCATCGTCTCGACCCACGGGGTTGACTACCAACAGCGCCAAAACAATGTCGGAGCCTACTGTCAGGCCCTGCTCGAAGACGGCGAGCGCCGCAAGAGCGGCGGCCACATGTGGGCCGAGCGGGCCTGGGACCCGGCTCAGAGCGCAGTCATCGGCAACACGGCCGTTCGCAAAGCCGCCGACCTGTTGACGGCCGGCCCGGTGTCCGGCGGACAGGTGCCGGTCGTGCTCGACGAGTACTGTGCGCCGCAGCTGCTCGGCCTCTACCTGGGCTGCTTCTCGGCCGAGGCCGCCCAAAAGGGCCAGTCCCGCTTGCAGGGCCGGCTGGGCGAAATGATTGCCGACGAGTCGCTGGACCTGATCACCGAACCCCACCGGGTCGGAGCGGGCAGCTCGCGCTATATGGACGCCGAAGGGATCCCGACCCGCCCGGTTCCGCTGATTGCCAAAGGTCGGTTCGAGGAGTTCATGTACCACATCGAGTCGGCGCGCCGCGACGGCCGCGAGTCCAACGGACACGCCGGGCGGAGCTACAGCGGCGGGATTGTGACCTCGGGGCATAATATTGTGATGCCGACCGGCGCCCACAGCCTGGACGCTCTGGTCGGCCTGCCGGAAAAATGCCTGCTGGTGACCGAGTTGGAGGGCGCGGCCGGCTGCAACCCGCTGAGCGGCGATATCTCCATCGGCGTGCAGGGCTTTTGGATCGAGAACGGCCAGCGCAAACAGGCCGTTGACAGCGTGACGATTGCCGGCAACTTTTTCGACGTGCTGAAAGCCATCCGCGCCCGGGGGAATACCTACCAGCCAAACCTGAGCCGGATGTTCATTCCAGCCGTGCTGGTCGATGGGCTGACCGTGTCGAGTTAGCGTTTTCTTCACCAAGAGTGTCTTTTCTCTCCCGCAGGGAGCGTAGAATGAGTAAGTTCTTTAGCGGTCCGACCCCACGGCTGTTCGCCCACCGGGGCGCCAGTGGCGAAGCCCCGGAAAATACCCTGGCCGCGTTCCAACGGGCCGCCTCCCTGGGGGTCGTGTATATGGAGCTGGACGTGCATCTGAGCCGCGACGGTCAGGTGGTGGTCATGCATGACGACACCCTGGAGCGCACGACCAACGGCCGCGGGCTGGTGAAGGAGCACAGCCTGGCCGAACTGCACGGGCTTGACGCCGGCTATCACTTCACGCCCGACAATGGCGAAACGTTTCCGTTTCGAGGCCAGGGCGTCAGCATCCCGCTCCTGGCCGACGTGCTGCGCCGCTTCCCGCACGTCCGCTTTACGGTTGAGATCAAACAACAAGAGCCACCAATAGAGGAGCAGGTGATTGCGGTCGTGCGGGAGTGCGGCATGGCCGAGGCCGTCATCCTGGCCTCAGAGCACGAGGCCGTCGTGGCCCGGGCCAGAAACCTGGCCCCGGATATTACCACCAACTGTGCGGCGGCAGAGGTGCTTGCTTTTATGCAGCGGGTCTTCAGCCAGCAGCTGGGCGACTATCGGCCGCCCGGCCGGGCGTTCCAGATCCCGCCCGAATACGAGGGCGTGGCCCTGGTCACGCCCCAGACCGTTGCCGCCATCCACGACCTTGGCGCAGAGGTTCACGTGTGGACCGTGAATGATCGGCACGAGATGGAACGCCTGTTCGAGCTTGACGTAGACGGGATTATGTCCGACTTTCCGGGTCGCCTGTTAGAGGTGGCTCACAAGCGAGGCGCGCAGACGGACTAGGCGGCCTGTCGCCCACTCGGCTTCGCCCTTCACACTTTTTCACACTTTGGGCATCACCTCGGCCGCAAACTTGTCGATGCTGCGCTTATAGCTATCGGCATTCTCGTAGCGTCCCAGGCCCAGCACGTAGTAGTCCGCCCCGGCTTCCTCGACCATCTTGATCCGGTCCAGCATGGCCACCGGGTCTTCACGGATCATGCCGCCGGTGATGAGTTCGGGCGCGTCCCGGCCGCGTTTTGCCGCCTCTTCGGCCAGATAGGTTTTGACCTCGGTCAGCTCGGGCGGCTTGAGCCCGATCGGGTAATACCCGTCTCCAAAGCGCAGGGTCCGCTCCAGCGCCTTTGGTCCGGCGCCACCGACCCAGATCGGCGGCCGGGCCGGCCGGGGAGCAAACACAAACTCGGGGAATTTGACGTGCGTACCGTCATACGCGCTGACATCGTTGGCAAACAGCTGGTGAATGACTTCGAGCGTTTCGTTGGTCAGCGCGCCGCGTTTGCGCGGATCAACCCCCAGGGCTTCAAACTCTTGCCTGAGCCAGCCGACCCCGGCTCCCAGAATAACTCGATTATCGGACAGCTCCTGGAGGGTCGCCAGCTGTTTGGCGGTCAGCACGGCCGGCCGGTAGGGCATGACCAGGACCGAAATGCCGATCCTGATCCGCTCGGTAACCCCGGCGAGATAGCCCAGCGTCATCAGCGGATCAAAATAGCGTCCGCCCGAACCCTCGGTCTGATCGGGTGGAATGGCCAGGTGATCGACCACAAAAGCCGCGTCAAAGCCCGCCTGTTCCGCAGCCCTGGCGCAGTCGCCAATAATCTGTCTGGTCGCCTGGGGGCCCATATTCCGAATCACCACACCAACTTTCATTCGGTTTCTCCTTATTCGTCTTCAAACAGACGCTCGGCCAGGGTTTCGGCGAGTGCCGACTGCTCGTCCTCATCCGCCTGCAACAGATCGTAGCTCATGTTCATCAGCATTTTGCCCAGGACCTCGCGCTGAAGCTCGCTCAACTGGACCGTGGCGGGTTGGGTTTCAAGCTGGGCGATCAAGGTCTCCATCACCCGCACGCCCGCGTCATTCTCGTGGCGCGACAAGCGGTCGCCGGCCATGCCTGCGGCCTGGTGCAGGAGGGTGCACTCGGCGGCGCTGAGGGCATAGCTCTGCATGGGAAAAGCGTTAGAGGCGGGCTGTTCGGGCTCACCCCTGCGCTCTCAGACGTCCTCCAGAAACAACCACGGCGCGTCTTGCCTGCGCCGCTGCTCATAGGCTGTGATATCGGTCTCGTTCTGCAGGGTCAGGCCGATCTCATCCAGCCCGTTCAGCAGACAGTCCTTGCGAAAGGGATCGACCTCAAAGCGGAAGCTGGCCCCGGACGGCGTCGTCACCGTCTGGGCGGCCAGGTCAACGCTGAGTTCATAGCCTGGGCTGGCCTCGATCTCGGCGATGAGTTGGGCGACCTCGTCGGCGGTGAGCACCACCGGCAGCATGCCGTTTTTGAAGCAGTTGTTAAAAAAGATATCGGCAAAACTGGGCGCAATCACACACCGCAAGCCGTAGTCGAGCAGCGCCCACGGCGCGTGCTCGCGCGACGAGCCACAGCCGAAGTTGTTGCCGGCGACCAGGACGGCGGCATTCTGGTAGCGCGGCTGGTTCATGAAAAAGCTGGTGTCCGTCTCACCACTGCTGGTGTAGCGCCAGTCTGAAAACAGCCCCTCGCGCAGCCCGGTGCGTTTGATGGTTTTGAGATACTGCTTGGGAATGATCTGGTCGGTATCGACGTTGACCCGATCCAGCGGGGCGGCAATGCCTGTGACGACAGTGAATTTGTCCATGATGTTTTCCTGTGTGTGGCCGGCCCCGGTGGGACAGGTCGAAGACGTTCAGCTCCAGCTTCGAATATCGACAAAATGCCCGGCCACCGCAGCAGCCGCAGCCATGACCGGTGACACCAGATGGGTCCGACCACCCTTGCCCTGGCGGCCCTCGAAATTCCGGTTGCTGGTCGAGGCGCAGCGTTCTCCGGGCTGGAGCACATCCGCGTTCATGGCCAGACACATGGAGCAGCCAGCCTCGCGCCACTCGAAACCGGCCTGTTTGAAGATCTGATCCAGCCCTTCCTCTTCGGCCTGCTGCTTGATCAGCCCCGAGCCCGGCACCACCAGGGCGTGAACGCTGGCCGCGACCTGCTTGCCGGCGATACACGCGGCGGCGGCGCGCAGGTCTTCGATCCGCGAGTTGGTACACGAGCCGATGAACACCTTATCAATCGGAATGTCGGTGATCGGCGTGCCGGCTTTGAGGTCCATATAGGCCAGGGCGCGTTCGGTGGCTTCCTGCATGTCCGGCGTCGGCATGTCCTTGGGGTCGGGCACCGTGCCGACGATATCGGTCACCATGCCGGGGTTGGTCCCCCAGGTCACCTGGGGCAGAATGTCTTCGGCCCGTAGCTCGACGCTGGTATCAAACTGCGCCCCCGGATCGGACGGCAGATGCTGCCAGGCTGCGACCGCCCGATCAAACAGGCCGCCCTGGGGCGCCAGCGGCCGGCCGCGCAGG
Source organism: Deltaproteobacteria bacterium (assembly GCA_012271025.1). Next base: position 6,423 of record JAAXHF010000139.1, read on the forward strand.
TAGTCGTACGTCTTGTGGTCGGGCGCGACCATGCCGGCCCGGGCGCCGGCCTCAATCGACATATTGCACAGCGTCATGCGGCCTTCCATCGACAGCGCCTCGATGGCCGAGCCCATATACTCGATCACATGCCCGGTGCCGCCGGCCGTGCCAATCGTGCCGATCACGGCCAGGATGATGTCTTTGGCCGTACACCCCTCGGGCAGCGTCCCGTCAACCCGAACAGCCATGGTCTTGGCCCGTTTTTGCAGCAGACACTGGGTGGCCAGGACGTGCTCCACCTCGCTGGTCCCGATGCCGAAAGCCAGCGCCCCGAACGCGCCGTGGGTGGCGGTATGCGAGTCGCCGCACACAATCGTCGTGCCCGGCAGGGTAAAGCCCTGCTCGGGACCGATCACGTGGACGATGCCCTGGCGGATATCGTTCATGGAGAACAGCGGCATAGCGGTGGCCTGGCAGTTCTCTTCCAGGGTCTCGACCTGTTTGGCGCTGACCCGGTCCTCAATCGGTTTGTCGCGATCCGTCGTCGGGACATTGTGGTCGGGCACGGCCAGGGCGGCTTGGGGCCGGCGCAGGCTGCGGCCGGCCAGTTGCAGGCCCTCGAAGGCCTGGGGCGAGGTGACTTCGTGGACCAGATGGCGGTCGATATACAGCAGCGCCGTTCCGTCCGGTTCGGTCCGCACGAGGTGCGCGTCCCAGATTTTTTCAAACATGGTCTTGGCGGCCATTTGCTACTCCTTGCTGCTTCCATCTTTGTCCTGACCGGAGAGGAAGCGAGCCTTCAGCATGAACTTTCCCCTGGCAGATATCCTATCGGTCGGCAAAATGGAAGCAGATGGAAGCGCGCTGTGAGCTGTGGTAGGCTGACGCTCCAATGAAGGAGAGGGCTGATGAATCAGTGGACGATTGAGGTCACGGATCAGAATTTTGAACAGCAGGTCGTGGAACGCTCGCACGCCGTGCCGGTGGTGGTCGATTTTTGGGCGCCGTGGTGCGGGCCGTGCCAGGCGATCGGGCCGCTGCTCGAACAGCTGGCCGAAGAGCAGAACGGCAACTTCGTGCTAGCCAAGATCAACGTAGACGACAACCCGATGCTGGCCCAGGCGTTTGCCATCCAGAGCATTCCGGCCGTCAAGGCGATCCGCAACGGCGCCATTGCCGGAGAGTTTCTGGGCGCCCAGCCGGAGCCGGCCATCCGCCAGTTTGTGGCCGACCTGCTGCCGTCCGAGGCCGAGAGTCTGGCCCGTGAGGGGATGCGGCTGGCTGAGGAGGGCAAGACCCAGGGCGCCGAGAGCCTGTATCGGGCGGCGCTGTCAAAGGAAGAAAACCAGCCGCTGGCCTTGCTGGGGCTGAGCCGCCTGCTGGTCGAGCGTGGGGACGCCGCCGATGCCCTGGCGCTGCTGGGCAAGATTCCGCTCAACGCGCCGGAATCGGACGCCGCTCAGCAGCTGATGTCCCAGATTCGCCTCCAGCAGGGCGGGGAGAATGCGGGCAACGAACAGGAGTACCGGGACAAGTTAGAGGCGAATCCCGACGACCTGGAGGCGCGCTTTGAGCTGGCCCAGGCTCTGGCCGCCTCGGGCAAATACCAGGAGGCGCTGGCCGAATATCTGGAGATCGTAAAAAAAGATCGCGGCTTTCAGGACGACGGCGCACGCAAGGCGATGCTGGAGGTCTTTGACGTGGTCGGGCCGCGCAGCGAGCTGGCCGAGCATTTCCGGTCCGAGCTGGCCAAGGTGTTGTTCAGTTAGCGTCCACCTTAGTGCCTGGACATTTTCCAAAACAGGACG
>JAAXHF010000030.1 GCA_012271025.1 Deltaproteobacteria bacterium
CTTGTCGAGGACGCCGCCTCGTTGAGTGACGCCGACCTGGCCCGCGTCGAGTCGATCGCGCTGGAGGAGGTGGGCGTGGCCGGGCGCCTGGTCTCCACCGACGGCCGCGTGGGCGGGCTGACCATCAACTTCCTGCTGCCCGAGAATGTGGACCTGGCGGTGATCGAAATCACCGACCACATCAACGCCCTGCTCACCGAGGCCCGGGAGCGCCATCCCGATATCTCCTACTACCTGACCGGCGACGTGGTCATGCATCGAGTGCTCGCCGAGGCGACCGCAACCGACCTGGAGACCCTGGTTCCGATCGTGTTCCTGATCATCATCGCGAGCTCGGCTTTGCTGTTGAAGTCGGTTTTGGCAACGCTGGCGATCGTGTCGGTGGTGGTGCTCGTCATCGTCGGCACCATGGGCTTCGCCGGTTGGACCGGCCAGGTCTTCAGCCCTGCCAGCGCCGGCGTGCCGATCATCGTCATGGCCATTGCCGTCGCGCACGCGGTCCACATCGTCACCAGCACCCTGGCGGGGCTCCGGGAGGGGCAGGGCCGGGAGGAGGCGATCCGCAAATCGCTTCGGATCAATGCCTACCCGGTCTTTCTGGCCGCGCTGACGACCACGATCGGATTTCTGAGCCTGAATGCCTCGGATTCGCCCCCCTTCCATGTTCTGGGCAACATGGTGGCTTTTGGCCTGTTGTGCATCTTCGTTTACTCAATGACGTTTCTGCCGGCCATGCTTTCGATTCTGCCGTTGCACCCGCCACCGACACCATCCGACCGTCCCGGCTTCTTCGACCGCTTCGGCGCCTTCGTGGTGGAACGGCGCAAGGTCCTGCTGGTGGTGGTCTCCATTGTGACGATAGTCCTGGTCGCCGGAGTTCCACGCGTCGAGTTGAGCGACAACTGGACCCGCTATTTCGATCAGCGCTACAGTTTCCGCAACGATACCGACTTCGTCATCGATAACCTGACCGGGCTGGATATGCTCGAGTACTCGCTGGACTCGGGGAGTGAGGGCGGTATCACCGATCCGGCCTATCTGAGCACGGCCGACGCCTTTGCCGGATGGTACCGGGAACAGCCGGAGGTGAACTTCGTTCAGTCCTTTCCCGACGTAATGAAACGCCTGAACAAGAACATGCACGGCGACGACCCCGCCTTCTATCGGATACCGGAGGATCCGGCGCTGGCGGCCCAGAATCTGCTGCTTTACGAGCTGTCGCTGCCGCTTGGCAATGACTTGAACGACCGCATCGACGTCGCCAAGTCGGCCACCCGCATGACCGTGGTGGCCAACGCGTCCGCGCGGGGTCTGCGCCAACTGGACCAGCGTGCCCAGGAGTGGGTCCGGGCCAACGCGCCCGGGTTGACCGGAGAAGCATCGGGCGTCACCATGGTCTTCGCCCACTTGGCCCAGAGAAACATCGAGAGCATGCTGCGCAGTACGATTGCGGCCATGGCCCTGATTTCGCTGATCCTTGTGGGGACGTTCAAGAGCCTGCGCTTCGGTCTGGTCAGCCTGTTTCCCAACTTCATTCCCGCGGCCATGAGCTTCGGTCTGTGGGGTTACCTGGTGGGCCAGGTGGGTCTTTCCGCTTCGGTTGTCTGTGCCGTGGCATTCGGCATCGTGGTCGACGATACCATCCATTTCATGAGCAAGTACCTGGAAGCCCGGCGCAGGGGCGCAACCGCCTCCGAGTCCGTGCGTGCCACTTTCCGGACCGTCGGTCACGCGTTGTGGACCACGACCGCGGTTTTGTCGGCAAGTTTTCTGGTGTTTGCTTCATCGGGATTTCAGGTCAGCTCCGTGCTGGGCCTGCTGGTCGCCATCACGCTGGGGTTTGCGCTTCTGGCTGATTTTCTGCTGCTTCCGCCCCTGCTGATGGCCATCGATGGAGACAAGTCATGAAACATCTCTATTTGCGCCGTCGGCCATTCCTGTACGGCACGACCTGTCTGGCTGTTTGGGCATTTTTGTCCGCTCGGACTCCGGCTTTGAGCCAGGAGGCGGACCCGGAAGCCCGAGGCCTCAAAATCGCGCTGGACGCGCGTGATCGCGGCGATGGCTTCGGTGATTTCAGCGCGCGCCAGACCATGGTGCTGCGCA
>JAAXHF010000560.1 GCA_012271025.1 Deltaproteobacteria bacterium
ATACCTTCCGATCTGAACGAGCACATCGACGGTTTAACAAGCGGATTTCGAAAACCATAACGCATCACTGAAGCCCACGAAGATCTCCTCACCCACACCAGCACGCCGTGAAAAGCCGGCGGCTTGATTCAGCCATACACCAGAAACCGGTTGTCCCGCGGGAGAAAGAACCAGGTATTGATACTGTATGAGCATCCAGGTAATCTGGCCGGCCCCTGTATGAAAACACAGTATCGATATGGCCATAGGAGACCTGCTTCGACACCCTGACCTCTGGCGGGCCGACGAGATCGGCTCCCCGGCCGGAGCCGTAGCCGCGACTTCGAGCGGGTTCGATGCCCTCGATGCCCATCTGCCGGGCAACGGCTGGCCGCAGGCCGGGCTTGTCGAACTCATGCTGGGCACCGCCGGCATCGGCGAACTCAAGCTCCTGGCGCCGGCACTTCGGGCCTTGAGCCGCGTGGCGCGCTGGATTGCCTGGATCAACCCGCCCTTCATTCCCTATGCCCCGGCGCTGGCGGCGCTCGATATCGATATCAGCAGGATTCTGCTCGTGCACCCCAGGCAACACGAGGAAGCGCTCTGGGCCATGGAACAGGCCAGCAAGTCGGGCACCTGCAGCGCTGTACTCGGCTGGCTGGACGAGCGCCACCTGACGCTCACGGCCACGCGGCGCCTGCAGCTTGCGGCCAAGCAGGGGGGCACCCTCGGCTGTCTGTTCCGCCCGGAAGCGGCCGCAGCCGGCGCTTCCATGGCCGAACTCCGGCTGAAACTCGAGCCGGGCCCGCGGAGCGCACTCGACGTCTCCATCGTGAAACGGCGCGGCGGCTGGCCCGTATCCGGCCTGAATATCCAGGTAAATTCTCAACTTTCATCCGAAGATATTGAAAAACATATGCTTTTATGGCGCCACGGCAGGCCGGCAAAACGCCCTGAAGCCGCCGCCACCCAAGACCCCGCCGCCCCATCCCCAAACACCCGGTACATACGTGGTGGAGAGCCCTCAGCCGGGGAGCGCGAGGGGGCACCCCTCGCATATAAAGACTCAGCCGGGGAGCGCGAGGGAGCCCTCAGCCGGGGTGCGCGAGGGGATACCCCTCGCATGCAAAGGGCACCCCTCGCATATAAAGAACAGCGTCAGGAAACACTCCCTCCCGGGGACATGCTGCACTGATGCTCTGGCTGGCCGTGCATTTGCCGATGTTCGCCCTGGAAGTGAGTCAGCCCGGCCAGCGCGTCCAGG
>JAAXHF010000550.1 GCA_012271025.1 Deltaproteobacteria bacterium
AGAAAGTCCGCCGCAACGCAGTATATCCCGGTGTTGATCTCCCGGACGCCGCGCTCCCGGGCCGAGGCGTCCCGCGCCTCCACGATGCGGACTACCTGGCCGTCGGCGCGGCGCATCACACGCCCGTACTGAGCGGGGTCGGCGGGCCGGGCGGTCAGGACCGACAGGGTCGCTTGGTGAGCGCGGTGATCCGCGACAAAGCGCGCCAGCGTCCGGGTCGTGAGCAGGGGCACGTCGCCGGAGACGATCAGCACATCCCCCCGAAAGCCGGCAAGCGGCGCTTGTGCCGCGCGGACCGCGTCCCCGGTGCCGCGCTGTTCTTTTTGGAGAGCAAAGACCACCCCGTCTGCCTGGCACGTCGCTTGAACCGCGGCGGCCTGATGGCCGACCACGACAACCAGGCGGCTGGGGTGGAGGCGTTGGCTGGTCTGAATGACCCGCGTCAGGAGCGGTTGTCCGGCCAGATGATGCAGCACCTTGGCCCGCTCGGAGCGCATGCGCGTCCCCTTGCCCGCGGCCAGAATGACGATACCCAGGGGTTGTGCCTGGTGTTGATCCGGTTCAGCCACGTCAACCCGTCCTCCCGTCCGTTCCCGCAATCCGCTAAGCGTCCGGCTTAATCCGCCGCGTGCAGCCGATCCGGAAGTTGTTCAAACCAGGGTAGGATCAGGGTTTCGTTGATGGAATACGTATAGGCGTGCCCCCAGTCGGGCAGCTCGGTATAGCGGACGTGGGTAAATTCCTGTCCCTCCAGGAACTCCCGGGCCATGCGCGCCGAGGAGACCGGGAAAATAAAATCCTTTGCTCCGTGGACAATAAAGATGGGCAGGGCCGTCGCCTGTTTGTAATCGAGCCAAGGCGGCAGGACCCCGGCAACGGGCGCGATACCGGCAAAGAGCTTGGAGCAACTGATCCCGAGCGCGTACGAAAACGTCCCGCCGTCAGACAGGCCGCTGACCAGAATGCGGTTGGTATTCACCGCGTATTCATCCATGACCGTTTCCAGCATGGACAGAATGGAGCGCACATCGAGGCCGGGCTGCTGAATGGACCAGGTCTGGCCCAGGGATTTCGGCGAGAGCAGGATAAAGCCGCGGCTCTTGGCCGTTCTGAGCCAGGTCAGCAGATAGTCATCGCCGCGCCCGTGGCCGCCGTGGAGCGTAATCACCAGGGGCCAGCGTGTGCCGGGATCGTAGTTTTCGGGGACGTATAAGGAATACTCGGCGTGCTTATTGGTCTGCTTGCGATGCATCACGCCGGTCTGGGCGGTGTTGTTTGCGGCCGGAGTTTCAAGCTCGGCCCGGCGCGGAAAATCATCCGGCAAAAACCAGTACGGCTGGAGCGGCGGCAGCTCGGCACGCAGACCGTACAACAGGTATTTGCCCAGCGAGAACGCCCGCCGGCTCTGCATATAGGCGACAATGAA
>JAAXHF010000437.1 GCA_012271025.1 Deltaproteobacteria bacterium
GGATATGCGCCCGAACCCAGCAGTTGCCGCATCTCCTGTTCGCGCAGCCGGCCCTGGCGAACAAAGAGAAAATTGTCGATCAGCACGCCCTCTTGGTGAATGGTGGTGCTGTCCGGTGGGGCCGAGCCGGGCGTGCGTCCGCCGATATCGGCATGATGCCCGCGCGAGCCCACATAAAACAGAATGCGGTCTGCACGGGTTGTATCAAACACGGGCGTAATGACCGTCACATCCGGGAGATGCGTGCCGCCGTTATAGGGGGCATTCAGGACATAGGCATCACCGGGCCGCATGCTCCCCTGGTTGGCCTTGATGACGGTTTTAATCGACTCGCCCATAGAGCCCAGATGGACCGGAACGTGCGGGGCGTTGGCGACCAGGCTCCCGTCCGGTGCGAAGATGGCGCACGAGAAATCCAGCCGTTCTTTGATATTCACCGAGTAGGCCGTATTGGCCAGCGTTGCGCCCATTTGCTCGGCGACCGACATAAAGAGGTTGTTAAACACCTCCAACATCACCGGGTCGGCCGCAGTGCCAATCGCCGCTCGGTGTGATCTCGGTCTCAAACGGGTCAGGAGCAGGTGGCCATAACGGTTCAGCTCGGCCTGCCACTCCGGCTCAACCACCGTGGTTGCCGTGGGCTCACAAATAATAGCGGGGCCGGGAATGCGCTGGCCTGGTTGAAGTTGCTCGCGCTGGAATACCGGTGTGTCCTGCCAAGCGTCGTCCATATATGCCCGGACCTGCTGAAGCGGCTGGACCGTATTGTCCTCAGCCGCCGGCAACTCGGCGTCATCAACCTGCTCCGTTGTGCCGACCGCTTCGACCGAGACCGCCTCGGCGACCAGTTGTCGCCCCTCGACGCTAAAGCCGAAGCGCTGCTTGTGGGTGGTCTCAAACGCGACCCGCATGGCGTCGAGGTCGGACAAGTCCACTTGTAAGGCGGTGTCCGTTCCCTGGTAGCGCAGATGGACCCGTTTATGCAGGGTGAGTCGATCGGCAGACACGTCTTGCGCAAGAATTTCGTTGCTGGCCTCGTCGCCGAGTTCCGCACAGGCCGTTTCCAATACGGATATGGCCGAGGTTGAGAGCGGCTGTTCGATCTGTCGCTCGCGCAGCGCCCGCACGTCTGCCAGGCCCATCCCATAGGCCGATAACACCCCGGCAAACGGATGGAGAAAGACAGTCTTCATGCCCAGCGCGTCCGCGACCAAACAGGCGTG
>JAAXHF010000325.1 GCA_012271025.1 Deltaproteobacteria bacterium
CTCAGCCTGGAGTCGTTTGAAACCGCTGGCCGGCTGGGCGACAACGCCTTTGTCGTGCCGTGGCTATCGGCACCCCACCCCGAGGTCCGGCGGCGGGTCGAGCGCTACCGGGCGCTGCTCAAGGAGCACGGCCACAGCGGGCAACAGGAGACCTTTATTTTTTTCCTGTTCGTGGACCCCGACCGCCAGCGGGCGCTGGCCGAGGCCAAAGAGTGTACCCGCAATTATATTGACTTGGTCTCGTCATTTGCGCCGCCCGAGGCGATGACCCAGCTGCGCTCGGGCGATCCGCTCCGAGCCTTCCTCGAGCTGATGCAATCCCTGCCTGACAATCTGGAGGAGCGGGCGATTGTCGGCAACCCGTCCGACTGCCGGCGGCGGCTGGGGGAGCTGCGGGACGAGTTCGGCATTGAGCAGGTGGCCTTCTACATGCACGCCGGGGCGCGGGATACGGCCCGGGCCAAGCGTGGGCTGGAGGTCTTCGCCCAGGAAGTGATGCCGGAGTTTGCCTAGCCGCAACGACAGCCAGACATTTCCCGACCCGGGCCGTCTGCCGGCCTGGGATGTCGGCCAGCTGCCCGCCCCGCCGCGCTTCAGCGTGCGTAATGCCGTGCGCGAAATCGGACCTGGAGTTATTCTGGTCGGGGCTGCCATCGGCAGCGGCGAGTGGCTGCTCGGTCCAGCCCTGACCGCCAAATACGCCGGCAGCATGCTGTGGATCGCCACGGTTTCGGTTGTGCTCCAGTCGTGTCTGAACCAGGAGGTCGCCCGCTACACCCTGGCCACCGGCGAGCCGATCTTCACCGGCTATATGCGCTGCTGGCCCGGCAGCAAGTGGTACAGCATGTGGTATCTGGGCCTGGACGCCGGCGTGTTGTGGCCGGGTCTGGCCACCAATGCCGCCACCGCAGTGGCCGCCGGCATTCTGAGCGTACAGCACGACGCCTACGTCATGCCGAGCCAGGCTGACGCCGTTCTGGTCACAGCCTGCGCCTACGCGATTTTTGCCGTGTGCGCCGGCCTGGTGCTGTTTGGCGGCAAGGTCTACACCATGCTCCAGGTGACGATCACCTTCATGGTCGTGTGGATCTTCAGCTATCTGCTGTTTGTTGACCTGTTCATGGTCAGCGGCCGGTCGTGGGGCTTGGTCGTGTCCGGCTTTGTGAATTTCGGCCACTTCCCCGACGGCCAGGTCTTCGACTGGGCGCTGATTGCCGGCTTTGCCGCCTTTGCCGGGGCGGGCGGTTTGGGCAACGCGGCGATCAGCAATTACGTTCGCGACAAAGGCTGGGGCATGGGCTCGCTGGTCGGCGCCATCCCGTCTGCGGTCGGCGGCAAGGAGATCAGCCTGTCGCACCTGGGCATGGTCTTTCCGGTCACCCAGGACAATATCCGTCGCTTTCGGGAGTGGTGGAAGTACATTCTGTTCGATCAGGCCCTGATCTGGGGCGGAGGGGCCATGCTGGGCATTGCCCTGCCGGCTATCCTGGCCGTCGAGTTCATCGACCCGACCCGAAATCTGGGCCAGTGGCAGGCGGCGGCGTTTCAGGCCGAGGGCATTGCCAGCCGCTACGGCGCCGTCTTCTGGTATCTCACCCTGGTGTGCGGCTTCTGGGTATTATTCTCCAGCCAGCTCGGCAGTATGGACGCCATCGGCCGGCGCTGGAGCGATATGATCTGGACCGGCAGCCAGCCGGAGCGGACGGCCAGGGGATCGCGCCTGGTGTGGTCGGCGACGGCCGGTCTGGTCGGGCTCGGGCTGCTGGGCGTGTGGCGGTCGGGGCTGCTGTCCGCTCCCCAGCTGCTGCTGGCAACCGCCTTCGTGTACGGTGTGCCGGCCGCGATATGGGCCGTGCGGCGGCTGGCCGCCAGCCTGCGGGCCGACCAGCTTGAGGCTCGCGTCCTGACCCCGCTGGTCCTGATCTACCTGGTCAGCGTGCTCGGCTGCATCGCCATGTCGGCGCTCAGGGTCGGCCAGACGGCCGGCGCCGACGGCATGTGGGTTGAGTGGCGCACGACCGTCAGCGTCTTCGTGTTTGGCACGGCCTGGCTGGTCGGCTCGGCCTTTATTCTGGCCCGCCATATGCCGCCCCATAACGTGTACAAGATCTACTACCTGATCATCGGCATGTATATCACCTGGTGTTCTATCGCCATGCAGATCGCCCGGCCGCTGACGATGATTCTGATCATGTCGAACATCGCCGGGTTTCTACTGGCGGTCAGCGCCCTGCATACGCTGTACGTCAACCGCCGCTTTCTGCCGCCCGCCCTGCAGCCCCGGTGGTGGAAACAGCTGGCCCTGCTGGGCTGCTCAGGCTGGTACTTTTTCATGAGTTTCATGGCGCTCGACGCCCGGCTCGACGCCCAGCTGGGCTGGAGTCTGCGCGGCTGCCTGCTACCGTAGAGGAACGAACCATGAGTGACGATTCATCCTGGGAGGCCAAGAATCACGCCGCGACCCAGCTCCACCTGCAGGGCCGCTACGCCGAAGCCGAGGAACTCTTTGTGGCCGCCCTCGAAGAGGTCGAACAGTCCGGTCAGGAAGACCTGCGTCTGGCGCTGGTCCTGAACAACCTGGCCAATCTGTACCACAACCAGAAAAAATACGACCGGACCGAGCCCCTGTACCGGCGCGCCCTGGCCATCCGCGAAGCACAGCTCGAGCCCACCCATCTGCTCGTCGCCCAGAGCCTCAACAACCTGGCCGCGCTGTGCCGCGACCGCAGTCAGTACGCCGAGGCCGAAAGCCTGATCAAGCGCTCGCTGGCGATCAAGGAAAACCTGCACGGCTCGCGTCACATGAGCCTCACCAACAGCATCAACACCCTGGCCGCCATCTATGGCGACCAGAGCCGTTATGCCGAGGCCGAGGAGCTGTTCAAGCGGTCGTTGGACATCAGACAGGACGCCTTTGGCTCCCACCATCCGTCCGTCGCCAGCAGCCTGGTCGGCCTGGGCGAGACGTATGCCGGCCAGGGCCGCTACCCGGAGGCGCGGGCGGTTTTTGAGCGAGCGCTGCGCATCAGAGAAGAGGCGCTCGGCCCAGAGCATCCGGCGGTGGCGGCCGCGCTGGAGGCCGAGGCGCGGCTGCTGAGGAAGATGGAACGTGAGACCGAGGCCCAGGAGGTGGAAGCTCGGGCGCGGGCAATCCGCGCCCGGAATGCCTGAGCCCGCAGGTTCAGGCAGCCTTAGGTTTAGGCGCAGCCTTCTTGGCCGGGATCATTTCGTCGAGCTGGATCAGGATGCCATCCGGGTCTTCGGCAAACGCGCTGCGGATGGTGCCCTCTTCGGTCTTGGCCAGGACGTGCGGCGCGGCAGCGAACTTCACCCCCTTGGCCTTGAGGTCTCTGTACATCGCGTTGAGTCCTTTGACCCAGAAACCCATATGCGAGATGCCGACCTGATCGACCTTGATGCTTCTGCCGGTCGGCGGCTTGCCCTCCGGCGCGATGATGACCACAATCGGGGCGTCTTCGGTCATGCCGTAGGGCCCCTTTCTTGTTCGGCCGTAGCGCAGGGTGGCAAATTTGACCTTCCGGTTTTTGACCCGGTAGATGCCCGCATCCTCGCCTCGGCCTTCCACGTTGGTGCCCTCCTGGGAAACCTTGAAGCCGAGCAGATCGCGGTAGAAATGCAGCGAGCGATCAAAGTCGCGGGCGCACAGCGCAACATGAGACATTCCTCTTGGTCTTGCCATAACACTCCCTCCTTCCTGATGTGAGACTCCGAACGACTTCTTATCCTGTACGCTACTCGGTCATGACGGGTCAAGACTTGGCTAATGATTGAGCTGTATTCACCCAAACCCCCAACTGAAGAATCTTCGGCCAGCCGGCCGTTTCACCCGCGATTCGTTCAACCGCGTCTGCTCGGCCTCAACCGGTGAGTCCCTGATTTTCCTACACCAGACCCCGGCCGAGCGGGCCGATTCGTCTGATGACGCCCAGAGTGTCAAGTTAGGATCGTCGCCATTCAGCGTGAACGGTGCACGCAGCAAGTTGAACGCCCCTGACTGTAATTTTTGCGTCAGACCTGTCAATCGCAACACGGGCGACGACCTCATTTCCGACACGGCAGGCAATCACAGGCGCATCACGCTCAAAATCCTTCAGCGGGGCCTGTTGGATTGAGTCAAAGATACTGACAGGGATCTCAACAAGCTGGTAGAGCTTAGGGACCTCACCCGCCTTTTCTCGGAAGGCGCGCAGCATGATGACTGAGCTGACAGCTTGCTGATAGCTGCTGAACAAGTCGCGTGTTTTTTGTCTCCGGTCTCTCGGTGTCCGTGTGTCTTGTATCCAGGCGGCTTCTGTCAGCTTGGAAATATGCACGGCAGATTGAGAGAGGTTCCGTGCCGCTGTCGATTTCAGGGACAGGCGTCGTACTGTCCGGTCATTGGCTCTGATTGTCAGATCGACAAACCGTTGGGTCGCTGAACCTGGAGGCTCAACCGACCAGTTCATGTACTGGCAAGCGTTCCTGAAAACCGTCTCAAAAGACGTGAGCCCCAAGGGCTCCGTTGTCGCTCCGTGGTGAACCGAGAGAGCAAGCCCGAAATACTCTATCCAATCGCCGGCTTGGGTCAGCCACGTTCCTGCCGTACGAATTGTGGACCGGGGAGGGTTCGACAAGGACTCGACGACTTTCGAGACAAACTCCACCTTGACAGGCGAGAACGTGTCGAGCTTGGCTTTCAGCTCATCTCGCGTCATTCTTCAACCATCCGCCGTTCGATCAAATCCGCGAAAGAGGACTTGAGTTCGATACCAACCCATCTCCGTCCCAGGTCACGAGCCGCGAGCAACGTCGTTCCAGACCCTGCATACGGATCGAGAACAACACTCTGCTCGCGGCTGGTCAGGGTGACACACTGCCGCGCGAGAGACAGCGGCATCATGGCAGGGTGATCGTCAATGTCCCCATTCCGTCTCTTGACTGGCTCGGTCGGGATTTCCCACACAGTGCGGAGCCGGCGTCCTCGGGGGCCGAGTACCCCCTCGGGGTTGTAGTAGTAATCCTGTTCCTTGGACAGCAGGAATACTGTCTCATGTGCCTTTGTCGGTCGGTCTCGGACCGATTCCGGATGGGCGTTCGGCTTGTACCAGATCGTTTCCGACCGAATCCACCAGCCCGCTGCCTGGAGGGCGAATGCCAGCCGCCACGGCACGCCGATCAAATCCTTCGGTTTCAAACCTTTTGGTGTAGGCGGTCGGACGGACATTGCACGGGCGCGGTTCTTCTTATCCGGCGCGCGATAGCGACGATTCCCCGAGGTATAGGAATCCCCAACGTTCAGCCAGACTGTTCCGTCGTCTCGCAGAACACGCTTCATCCCTTCAAATGCGTTCACGATACTCGTCACGTAGGTATCAAGAGTGTCGTCTCGTCCTATCTGGTCTTGCACGTCGTAGTCCCGCAAAGACCAATAGGGAGGTGACGTCACCACTGTCTGAATAGACTTCTCCGGGAGGAGTGTGAGCGCGTGAACGGCGTCGCCACAGATCAGGACAGAGCACGAAATTGTCTTGAGTGCCGGTGAATCCGTGCCGTTGAGCCGCGTGTAATCATCCTTTACCTTTGCGCACCGCTCAACTTGGTCCACCAAAAGGGGCAAGTCTTTCTGGTCCATAGTCCCTCCTTTCAGTGAGGCAGTCAGCCCTCGGCCCTCAGGCTAGCTTGCTCGGCAAAGGTGAACCGAGCGGCACCGAGCAGTAGTTAATATCCCAGCTGTTTATCTATCAGTCCCAGGAGGGGTTCGCCGCGCTGGATGCGGCCCAGATTGTCACAGAAGCGGGCCAGGTTGCGCGGAGCGCGGAGCTGGCTGGCGCCGGCCGTATGCGGGGTCATGACCACGTTGTCGAAGGTCCACAGGGGATGTGCGGCCGGCAGCGGCTCACGCGGGGCGACGTCCAGCCCGGCCCCGCCGCAGCGCCCGTCCCGCAGCGCGCGGACCAGCGCATCGCCGTCGATGATCTCTCCACGGGTGACATTGATGACCAGGCCGCCGGGCTTGAGCTGGGCGAAGGTGGTATCGTCGAGCAGATGCCGGGTCTGGGCGGTCAGCGGGCAGCACACGGCGACCACGTCAGAGTCGGCCAGCAGCTCGGCCAGACGCTCGCGGCCCCACACCTCGTGTACCCCGTCGGAGGGCGACACCGGCCACTCGTCAAGGGCCAGGACCCGCATACCGAATGCTGTGGCCCGACGGGCCATGGCTCGGCCGGTTCCGCCAAAGCCGACGATACCCATGGTCAGGCCCTCCAGCTCGACCTCTTTGCGGCGCATGGCCTCACGGGCGTCCCAGCTTCCGGAGCCCAGCCGGATGGCGGTCGCAATCTGGCGGGTCAGGGCCAGCAGCAGGCCGAAGCCGGTGTCGGCCAGATGCCCACCGACCAGACCCTTCTCACCGGTCAGGACGACCTCCGAGTCGCGCATGGCCGGATACAGGAACATGTCCACGCCCGAGGCAATGGCATGCACCCAGCGTAAGCCGGGCGCGGCCTGGAACAGCGCTTCGGGAAGAAAGCCCAGGATGATATCCACGTCCCGGGCCTGCTCCAGCGCCTCGTCCAGCCGTGATACGACTTGGATGCGCGAGCCGGGCGCGGTCGCCGCCCGTATCTTCTCCATGTCCCGGTCGGACAGCTCGGGCAGGGTCAGCCCCAGTAAAACCAGGATATTCGTCGGTCCGTCCAGCTTGAGCGTGCTCATGTGTTTCCCGTCTCCTGTGGAGTGAGCGGATTGTACGCGGATAGGCGTGTTGATGCAAAGCCGGAAAAGGTGTAGTTGGCCGGGGAGGTCGGCGTTCTTTGGTCTGCACAGCCTGACCTTGCTCGATAAAGGAGGACCAGCCCGTGCCACATACAGACGAGGTGTTCGATGTCATCGTGGTCGGGGCGGGCAACGCGGCGTTTACCGCAGCCCTGGCCGCCCGCGCCGAAGGCGCCCGGGTTGTCGTGCTGGAGAAGGCCAGCCAAAAACTGCGGGGCGGCAACACACGCTTCACCGGCGGTGTGTTTCGCTGCGTGTATAACAGCCTCGAAGACCTGATCGCCGTGGTGCGCGACAATGACGATCCCAGCACCGTGGCGCTCGATCCCTACACCCGCGAAGACTACCTCCAGGACTTGGCGCGGGTGACCGGCGGCCGAACCGACCCCGCGCTGAGCCAGACCCTGGTTGATCGGTCGTATGACACCGTCCGCTGGATGGCCGACCTGGGGGTGGCCTGGGAGTTCAGCCGGGCGGTCGGCGCGGTCACGATTGCCGGGGTGGCCAAGGTTAAGCTGTCGCGGGGCGGGGCGCTGCGGGCCAAGGGCGAGGGCGTGTTGCTGTCCAGCACCCTCTTTCGGCTGGCCGACCAGGCCGATATTCCGGTGCTGTACGAGACCCAGGCCGGACGCATTGTGACCGGCCCGGACGGACGGGTGAATGGTCTTGAGGTCCGGGGGCCTGAGGGCATTCGGACCCTGGCCTGCCGGGCGCTGGTGCTGGCCAGCGGCGGGTTTCAGGCCAGCCCCGACATGCGCACGGCCTACCTGGGTCCGACCTGGAGCCTGGTCAAGGTGCGCGGCACCCGCTTCAATACCGGCGAGATGATTCGGCAGGCCCTGGACCTCGGCGCCCAGAGTTACGGTGAGTGGGCCGGCTGTCACGCCACCCCAATCGATGCCGACGCGCCGAGCTACGGCGAGCTGCGGCTGACCGACAAGACCAACCGGCTGTCATACCCCTTCTCGGTCATGATCAACCTCGACGGCGAACGCTTTGTTGACGAGGGCGAGGATTTCAACCTGTACACCTACGCCAAAATGGGCCGGGAGATTTTACGCCAGCCCAGAGCGACCATCTTTCAGGTCTTTGACCGCACGACCACACCGCTGCTGGAGACGCGCTATAACACCGGCACGCCGGTGGTGGCCGACAGCCTGGCCGACCTGGCCGACGGGATCGAACAGCGCTACGGCGCGCTGGGTTTTCGCAAAACCACTTTTCTGGCCACGCTTGAGACCTACAACGCGGCCGTTCAGGACGGCGCGTTTGACCCCGACGTGCTGGACGGCAAACACACCCTGGGGCTGCGACCCGACAAGACCAACTGGGCCACCCGTATTGAGACGCCGCCGTTTTGCGCCTATGCGGTCAGTCTGGGCATCACCTTCACCTTTGGCGGAATTCGGATCAACACCGACGCCGCCGTCGTCGATCAGCTTGAGCGGCCGATTCCGGGCCTGTTCGCCACCGGCGAGATGACGGGCGGATTCTTCTACCACAACTATCCGGGCGGAGCCGGCCTGATGCGCGGGGCGGTCTTTGGCCGGCTGGCCGGGACGCACGCGGCACGTTTTGCCCGCGAGCGGCGGGACTGAGCATGCTCCAGGACAGCCAAGGGCCAAGCCAGCTGCAAAGCCTGCTGGGTCAGGGCGGTCTGATCACCGCCCCCGGGGTCTACGACGGCCTGTCAGCGCGGATTGCCGAGGCCGCAGGGTTTGACGCCTTGTACATCAGCGGTGGGGCGATCTCGCGCAGCATGGGCTATCCCGACCTGGGCCTGGTGACCCAGACCGAGATGCTCAAGCGGCTGGAAGAGATCCGGGCGGTCACCCGACTGCCGCTCATCATGGATGCCGATACCGGCTACGGCAACGCGATCAATGTGCTGCGGACGGTGCGGGCCTACGAGCGGGCCGGTGCGGCCGCGATCCATATCGAGGATCAGGTCGAACCCAAGCGCTGCGGGCATTACGAGGGCAAGGAGATTATCGAAGCGCACGAAATGTGCCAGAAAATCCGAGCCGCCTGCGCGGCCCGCGACCAGCTGCTGATTATCGCCCGCACCGACGCCAGAGCGGTCAGCGGCCTGGAGGCGGCCATCGAACGGAGTCAGGTCTATGCCCAGGCCGGCGCCGATCTGATCTTTGTCGAGGCGCCGCAGTCACTCCAAGAGATCGAACGCATCGCCCAGGCTGTTCGGACGCCGCTGCTGATCAACATGTTCCGGGGCGGGAAAACGCCGCTGGTGCCGCCTGCGCGACTGGCCGCCCTGGGCTACCGGATCATGATCGTTCCCTCGGACTTGCAGCGCGCCGCCATTCGGGCCATGCAGCGCGCCGCAGCGGCTATTCGCCAAGACGGCAATACCGCAGCCCTGGCCGACGAGATGGTGTCGTTTGCCGAACGCGAACAGGTCATCGGCACGCCCGAAGTCGAGACGCTGCAAAAACGGTTTCTCTAAAGAGGGAAAGCCTGGAAAAAAACGTGTCCGTCACCCAACAGCTGTGTCATACGCTCAGTCAAACCCGCTTTGACAGCCTGCCGGCAGCTGTCGTGACGGTTGCCAAGCGGATCATGCTGGATGGGCTGGCCGTGGCCGTGGCCGGCTCCCTGGAAGAGGGGCCCCGGATTGCCGCCGCGCATGTCAAAAGCCTGGGCGGGACACCGGTTTCGAGCGTGCTTGGCGCGGGTTTCAAAACCTCTCCGGTGTCGGCCGCATCGGTCAACGGGGTGGCCATGCACGTGCTCGACTACGAGCCGATGTGGAGCCCGCCAACCCACGCCACTTCGCCGACCCTGCCAACCATTCTGGCCCTGGCCGAAACCGAACGGGCGGACGGACGCGCCCTCATCACCGCCTTTGTCAAGGGCTGTGAAATCCAGGGCCAGATTCGCCTGGCCTCGCACCAGCACAGCCCGGCCCAGCTCAAGTACCATCCGCCCGGCGTGGTAGGGGTGATGGGGTCGGCCGTGGCCGCCGGCCATCTCCTGGGGCTCGATCAACACCAGCTCGGTCACGCCCTGGGCACGGCCGCCTCTCGGGCCGGCGGCATCATGGCCAACGTCGGCAGCATGACCAAGGCCACCCACTGCGGCTGGGCGGCCGCAGCCGGGCTGGACGCCGCGCTGCTGGCCCGGCGCGGCTTCAGCGCCAACGCCGAGATTTTTGAGGCACCCAACGGCTATGTCGAGGTCTTTTTTGGCGAGGGCTTTGACACGGCAAAACTGCTGGCCTTTGGTCAGCCGTATCGCCTGGTCGATCCGGGTTTTGCCATCAAGCTGTTTCCCAGCCAGTACGCGACCCATTTCGCGATCAGCGCCGGGCTCGAACTGCACCGCCAGTTGGCCGACCCCGCCGCCATTCGAGCCGTCCGGCTCACCACCCCGGTCATGCCGTACGTTGACCGTCCCGCCCCACACAACGGCCTGGACGGCAAATTCAGTTTTCAGTACACGCTGGCCGCAGCCCTGCTGGACGGAACGGTCACGATCAACACCTTCTCCGACGCGCGCCGGTTCAGATCTGACATGCGGACCTTGCTCCCCAAAATCGACCTCGTCCAGTCAGACGCCATTCCCGGCCAGTTGGAAAAGATGTGGGTTGAGGTCGAACTACACCTGCACGACGGTCGCCCGCTGCACGCCCGCTGCAACGGCCCCAGAGGCTTTTGGGGCCTGCCGCCGCTGGAACGCGAGGAACACCTGACCAAGGTCCGCGCCTGTTTGCAGACCCGGCTGAGCCAGGCAGACACCGAGCGCTGTATCCGGGTGCTTGAGAGCCTGGAGACCCAGGACGCGGCAGCGGTCCAAGACCTGATTCACCTGGCCGCCCGCCTCCCCGCCTGACAGCGGAGGCAGACAAAGAGCAAGCCTTGAGCAAATTACGATTCCGTGTAGCCC
>JAAXHF010000556.1 GCA_012271025.1 Deltaproteobacteria bacterium
GGGCGATTGATAAGCTCGCCGGTTCTGGAGAGAGGAGCGTGTGATGGCTGAGACAAAGACCGGCCCAAAACTCGGCGCGCGCGCAGAGGGGTAAAAGAGGCACGCTCATGCCGGTATCCTTCCCCGCAGAACGGGCCGAGAAGCGGCAGGTACTCCTGCGGGCAGTCGAGCAGGTCCGTGGGACGCTTACCGCCCAGATAGACGAGGCCGAGGAAGCCCGGACGCTGCCCGACGCCTCGGTGGCGGCCCTGCGCGAGGCCGGCCTGTTCAAGCTGAAACTGCCGGCGGAACTCGATGGGGCCGAGGCCGACCCGGTGACGCAATTAGAAGTGATTGAAGCCGTAACAAGGATCAATCCGTCCGCGGGCTGGTGCATGTTTATTGGCGCTGCCATTGTTGGCATGGCCGGCGCCTTTCTCCCAGACGGAACCATCGCCACAATGTTCCCCCATGGTCGCGTCCCGACCATGGCGGGCGGCTTGATGCCCGGCCGGGCCGTGCCCGAGCGGGGCGGCTACCGTGTCAGCGGCCGCTGGTCGTGGGGCAGTGGCATCCGCCATGCCGAATGGGTATTGGTACAAACCTTGGTCGAGCGGGACTCCCAGACGCCCGAGGTGCGGGCCGTGGTCTTCCCGATTGCCCAAGCCCAGGTCATCGACAACTGGCATGTGCTTGGCATGAAAGGTACCGGCAGTTGTGACTACGCGGTCTCGGACCTGTTTGTTCCCGAGGCGTTTACTTTTGCCGTGGGCAGTACGCCGCCACAGCGCGGCGGGCCCTTATATCTCATGGGCTGGCCGGGCTATGTGGCGAATGAACACGCAGCCTTTGCACTGGGGATTGCCCACTGTGCGCTTGACGCGATTATTGATCTGGCCCAGTCGAAAAAACGGGGCTATGGGCCCCAACGGCGCTTGAGTGACAGAGCCGTCGTTCAGCGGATGATCGCCCAGGCAGACCTCCGGCTGCGCGGAACACGCTTGGTCGTTATCGATATCCTCGAAAAGGCCTGGCAGACGGCCAGCGCCGGCCAGTTGCCGGGTCCGGCGCTCCAGGCCGAAATGCGCAGCGCCGCGACCCTGGCCACGGACGTCGCGCTTGAGATCACAACCAACGCCTTTCGCGCTGGTGCCGGCAGTGCCGTGCGCTTGGAGCATGCCTTGCAGCGCTGCCTGCGGGATTTACATACCGCTTCGGCCCACTTGATGGTTAATGATTCAGCCTATGAAAATTACGGGCAGTTTCTGCTCGGTCTGCCCGATGTCGATCCCATGGGGTGAGACTGGAGGAAAACGAGCACACGGAAGAGGCTATGGCTCGCTTACACCTGGAAACGGCAAATACGATTGTCGCTGAGGCACTCCAAAAGGCCCGTACCATGGACGCCTCCCCACTCGCGGTCGCGGTGTTGGATGAAACCGGACAGCTTCAGTC
>JAAXHF010000599.1 GCA_012271025.1 Deltaproteobacteria bacterium
GACCCAGCTCTGCCCGGCCTACCTGTGTCCACAGGTCCAGGGGCCGATGTGGCATCGCCTGTCGCCTCTGTTAGCCGACCTGACGGTCGTCTTTCTCCATCTGCTGCTACCCCACGACCTCCGGCACGGGCTGCCGTCAATTACTCACAAATGGAAGGGGTTTGGCGCTGCTGCTGCCCCAGGCGATCCCAACGACGCCCTAGAAAAACACGTCTGGCTTAGGATGCAGCAAGACTACTCTGACCGCCTCCGGCACCTGCGGGATTTCGTCCGCACGATTGAACTCACAGACCTGCCGGGCCTGTATTTTCTGCATCTCCTGTTGCCGCATCCCCCCTACGGACATCTCCCTTCCGCAAAAACTTATCGCCATCAGGGGAACACGCCGGGCCTGCTAGGCATGCACGCCTCTAACTCCCGCCACGCCCCTGACACCTGGAATGTGACCCAGATCTACCAACGCCACCTCCTCCAGGTCGGCTTTGTGGATACTTGGCTGGGCGGACTGCTGGACCGCCTGCGGACACATGGCTTGTACGACCGGGCACTGCTGGTGCTGACCGCAGACCACGGCGCGAGTTTCCAACCGGGCGACTTTTCCCGCCGTCCGACCCGGACCACCTTCCAGGACATCATGCCCGTCCCCCTGTTCATCAAAGCGCCTTTTCAGTCGCAGGGCCGCATTGACGACCGGCCCACCGAAACGGTCGATATTCTGCCCAGCCTGGCCGACCTGCTGGACATTGCGCTGCCCTGGGCCGTTGATGGACACTCGGCGTTCGGTCCGCCGACCGACCGGATTCCCCGCATATACCGCTCCCTGGACCACCAGCCCCTGGTCTTCACGGGCCTTGACCAAGCCCGTCGGCGCGCAGTCGCGCGTCAACACCGCCTGTTTGGCTCCGGGCCGTTTTTTCCCGACCTGTTCAGGATTGGCCCGCACCCCGCATTACTCGGCAAACACATTGACGAAGTCGGCAGCATTGGAAAAACCCCGGTGCGGATCACAATTGACCCAGACTTCTTTACCGACGTGGACCTTCGGTCTACCTACATTCCTGTCCATATCACCGGCCATGTCACTCCCGCGACCCTGAATGGCCGGCCCGTCTCACTCGCCGTGGCCGTCAACGATACGATTCAAGCGGTGACGCACCCGCGGAGCTTTCCAGTGAACGGCCGGGATGGCAGTTGGTCAGCAGTTGTTCCAGAAAACGCTTTCCGGTCTGGTCACAATACGGTTGAGGTCTTTGTTGTTTCCGAGGTCGCAGGCCAAGCCGTCCTGGCTCGTGCAACCGAAATACGCCAGCGCGTTTTGCGCTAGATTGTAGCCATACCGTCCTCAGCAGCCGTGGGGGTCGTTCTCGAATACCTGGTCAAATTCTGCCTGCGGGTACAAGCGCCGAGCCAGCCGGTGCTGATGCGCTGCGGCTGCGTCCTGGCCAGTGCACGCCAGCAGGCTCCCGTAAGCAAAACGCAGGTAGTACACCTCCTCCTGAGACAAGGGCATCTTCCGGTTGTGCTCATGCAGTTTCAGGCGGGAAGCGGGCGGCACCAACGACGGGTCGGCTTCCAGGGCGTCGGCTACTACCCGGTAATGCCTCATCGCGCCGGCCGGGTTATCGGCCAACACGTAGGCCAGCCCCAAATCACGGCGGAAGCGCAAGCGTGAAGGGTCGCTGTCCAGGTTGCGCCGGGCGACCACCAGCGCCTCCTCATGGCGGCCTTCGATAGAAAAGGCCCACACCACAGTGCTTTGCAACCAGTCCCACTCAGGCTGATAACGAGCCAGGTGGCTGTACCAGGCAGAAGGCGTCGCAAAGGCAAACGAGTACCGCAGGTCGGTCACCAGACATACCAGAACAAACGAGACCGCCGCGAACCGTCCCACGGCTTGCTTGCCAGCAGACCCGTGCGCCCGTAGCCATTCATAGACGAAACCGACTACCAGCGCGATGGAA
Organism: Deltaproteobacteria bacterium; assembly: GCA_012271025.1. The sequence goes on from JAAXHF010000599.1 coordinate 1,962, forward strand.
GCGATGGACGAAAGATAGCGGTGCCGGGAAAACGCAAAAGACAACCCCAGCGCTTCGTGGTCAATCACTCCCAGAAGGGGCGACACGCCGACCACAAACCACAGGCCTGCGGCCAGCGGGCTCCGACTCGTGGACGAGCAACAACACAGGACCACCAGCCCCCCGACACAGCCGCCCAGTGCCAACCAGCCCAGCGGATCGGTGCTCGACACCTGCCAGTACCAGAGGCGCAGCGCACTCTCGACCGGAACCAAGGACAGGAAACCGTGCAGCCACAAAGACTGGGCCGCGATCAAGACTCGCTCAAGCAGCGTGAAGTCGTGCTGGATGGAATAGCTGACCACCGCAAACATGTACCAGGCCAGTCCAGCCATCACGACCGACACACCGGCCACTGGGGCCAAGCGCAGCCAGAACGCCCGCGTCAGGCGGCCGGCTTGCCACCAGTGGACCACCGCCACGGCCGCCGGGATGACGACCGCCTGGGTCTTGAACAGGCTACCCGACACCACCAGAAGGCAGACCACAGCCACCCGCTTCCAGGACACCGGGCCCAGGCCCGCGCCGGGCGGGAACCACACCCGCACGGCCAGCAGGACACACAGCGAGGCCAGCAGGTCCTTGCGCCCCATCACCAGGGCGGGCGCGACCATCTGCCCCGGATGGACCGCGAACACGAGCGCGATCAGCCATGCCCCCGGCACCATGAAGCGTCGTAGCAGGCTCCACACCAGCCACACGTTCAGGCAGTGCAGGGCGACATTCGTCGCATGAAAACCCGGCGCGTAGAACCCGTCCCACAGCCAGCGCTCCAGCCAAAAGGTTGAGTACAGGAGCGGCCACCAATGGACTTCCTGCTCAGCCGAGGGCTGGATAAAGGCGTCAGCCTGCTTGCCCGGCTCGAACCACAGGGCGTACAGCCCGTCCCCGTCCAGCAGACGGGGATTCCAGACAATGAATTTCAGGTCATCCCAGACCCAGCCACCCCACAGGACCAGCGGGAGGAAGGCGAATATCGTCAGCAAGACGAGAGGGATGCCGGCATAAGCTGAGGGCGCGTGCGTGACGCCACGGATAGGCTCAAGAGACATGACTAGCCCGATACTCTCCGCAAGAGATGTACGCACTCCTGAGCCGCAGCCTGGGTGAGCATATTCTTTGACGCCGTCCGGGAAAAACTGCCCGTCTCAACTCCGTCACAGAAGACTTTCAAAGTTCTCAGATGCATACGGGCAATAACAGGCGCGGGGCAGGATGCCAAAATTCAGTTTGCCTGTCTAGGGCGAGTGATGCGAACAGGCACCCACTCCTGTCTTCGACCGCCCCTCCGAGACGTGTGATGCATATTCACTTCCTGTCTGATAAAAACTCCTCCTGCACTCACCCAGGAAATAGAGAGAAGAACACGGATGAAGGAGAGGTCTATTCCGCTACGCTGGTCGGTCGTCATCCCAGCCTATAACGAAGAGAATCGGCTCGCCGCCCACCTCCGCGAGATTATCGCCTACTTTGACCGCCGGGGAGAGAGCTATGAGGTGATCGTTGTCGATGATGGGAGCCAAGATGGAACCGGAAGCATAGTTGAACGCTTCCGAGCAAATACGCCTTCAGTGCGTCTTATCACGTTGCCGGAGAACCGAGGGAAAGGCTGCGCGGTTCGGACTGGAATGTTGACAGCACGGGGAACACTTCGGTTATTTACCGATGCCGACGGCTCAACACCAGTTGCGGAAATAGAGAGGCTGGAGGCCGCTGTCACGGCTGGGGCGGATATCGCTGTTGGCTCTCGTACCGTACGGGACCCGACCCGGACGGTGCAAACCCGAGCGTTCCGAAAGCTGAGTGGTGCGATTTTTAATCTCGCCGTGCGTAGCCTCGGCGTCGCCGGTATCACCGATACCCAGTGCGGGTTTAAGCTCTTCCGCGCTCCTGTAGCCCGAGCGCTCTTCTCCGCGCTACAGTGCGACGGATTCAGCTTCGATGTGGAGCTCCTTTTTCTGGGCCAGCGGTGGAAGTATCGGATTGTCGAGGTTCCTGTACATTGGACAGATCAGGCTGGCAGTAAAGTGCGCGTCGGCCGTGACGGCCTGCGTATGCTCCGCGACGTCTGGAAGATCCGAAGAAATTACAACGGCGGCCTCTATGCTGCGCCCCCACACAGCTAGAGCATTTTCACGCTATGTTGAGTCACGGCCGGAGGGGCGAAGTCGTTAGAGTATGCTGCGAGCGTGGAAGCTGGGAGCGTGGGCGTCCCGCCCGTCTCTTCAGGCGCATCGGCAATCGCTGAAAATTCTCTAGGGTGAGCAGGGAATCCACAGTAAACTAAAGCGAAGTCGAAGGGCCGGGTGAGGGCACGGACGAACGGCCCGGAGGGGTATGCGACACAATGTGCATCTCACGTTTATCAGGGGAATGCGCCTGACACGTTTTTTGTAGACGCTTCGCTGTCCAGCGTCAGGACGACAGAAAAACAACTGCCCCGCCCGACCTCGCTGTCCAGCCATATCCGCCCCTGATGCAGCAACACAATCGAGCGCACCAGAGCCCCAGGATATCCCGCAGCACCCACAGCAGGCGCATGTCGGGGCTGACCTCAAGGCGATGTTCGGTTC
>JAAXHF010000562.1 GCA_012271025.1 Deltaproteobacteria bacterium
GGCACGCGGATCGAGCCGCCGGTGTCTTCGCCCACCCCCAGCGTCCCGAGATTGGCGGCGACCGCCGCTCCCGTCCCACCGCTTGAGCCGCCCGGGTCGTGGGCCGGATCGTACGGATTCTTTGTCGTGCCGACCTGTGACGAGTAGCCGAACCACGAGGTCGCAAAGTCGGGCATGGCGGTCTTGGCCAGGATAAGTGCTCCTGCGGCCCGGAGCTTGGTAATCGCCGTCGCGTCGGTGTCGGGGACATAGCCGTCCAGGGCAATCGAGCCAAAGGTCGTCATGATGCCGGCCGTTTCGACCTGGTCTTTGACCACGACCGGCACGCCGTGCAGCGGACCCGATAGGCTTCCGGAGGCGGCCAACTCGGTATCCAGGCGCGCGGCTTCGTCTCGGGCGAGCGGGTTGACGGTCACGATCGAATTGAGGCGCGGGCCGCCGCGGTCATAGGCCGCAATCCGCGCCAGGTAGCCATCAACCAGTTCGACGCAGCTCACCGTACCGGCCTGGAGGGCGGCCTGAATCTGGGCAATCGTGGTTTCTTCCAATCTGAACGACATGGCTCTCTCCCCCAAAGACCGGCCGGGTCGCGGCAACGCACTATCCCGGTGTCGGTCCCATCGCTCGCCGTATCTTGTCCTGGGTCACCGACAGCCGCTCGTTGAACTCGGTTTCAACCAGGCAAATGCCCAGGCTTTCGGCGATCTCCCGGTCTGCCGCTTCCCAGCCGTCTTCGACCCAGATGACCTGATTGCCCGGCCGGCACAGCCCGGCCAGGCCGTCGGTCTTGGTCCGCTTCCAGGCCAGCGAGGGCAGACACACCCCGAGTGTGTCCAGCTCCCGGTGAATCTCGGCCTGCCACGAGGACAACACCAGCACGACATCGAAATTCTGCTGACACCAGGCTAGAAAGTCCTGGACACCGCGCTTCCAGTCCGAGCCTGGAATCGACCACGGGGCGCCTTCGAGGCTCTTGACCACCCCGTCAATGTCGAGTAGCAGAATCCGCGCCATCACCCGCTGTCCAGATCCGGGCGGTTCGCCCCGCAGCCGGCTATTGATAAGGAGTCGTCACACGCCGCGATGGTGTCTGGATCGGTCGCCACCAGATCGGCCCACTCACGGGTCTCGAACCAATACTGGCGGCGCTGC
>JAAXHF010000649.1 GCA_012271025.1 Deltaproteobacteria bacterium
GTATGATGGTCGTCCACCGCAATATCACCGCTCGCCTGCACACTGAGGTCAAAGAAGCCGTGTCGGGCAAAGAGTTCCAGCATATGGTCAAGAAAGGGAACCCCGGTCGAGACCTCGTACTGCCCTTCACCTTCGAGTTGGACGCTCAGGTGGATATCGGTTTCATTGGTCTTTCGCTGAACGTCAGCTTTGCGTGCGGCCATGCCTGCCTCCGTCTAAACGATATTGCACGGCTCGGGCGTGGGCCTCAAGTCCCTCAAGCTCGGCCAGCCGCACCACTTCGGGCCCCAGGCTGGACAGGGCCTGCGACGACGCCCGTATTACGCTGGTGCGTTTCAGGAAGTCGTAGACGCCCAGGGGTGAGGAAAACCGAGCCGTCCCGCCGGTCGGCAGCACGTGATTGGGCCCGGCGATATAATCGCCAAACGGTTCGGTCGAAAGATGCCCCAGAAAAATCGCTCCGGTGTGCCGAATATCCTTGACCCAGGTCTGCGGGTCTTTGACGGCCAGCTCCAGATGTTCAGGGGCAATCGCATTGGCCAGTTCCACGACCTCTTGACGATGTCGGGCAAGAATGACCGCGCCGAAGCGCCGTAAGGAGGCCGACGCGATGGCGCGCCGGGGGAGCTGGGCAAGCTGCTCGGTGAGTTCCCGGATTACCGCCTGTCCCAGGCGCCGGGACGTCGTCAGACACAGCGGGGCGGCCAGGGTGTCATGTTCCGCCTGGGAGAGCATATCGGCCGCAATATAGTCGGGCCTGGCGGTCTGGTCGGCGATCACCAGAATCTCGCTCGGCCCGGCAATCATATCGATATCAACCCGGCCAAAGACGAGCCGTTTGGCCGTAGCGACATAGATATTGCCCGGTCCAACGATTTTATCGACGCGCGGAATCGTCCGGGTGCCATACGCCAGGCCGGCCACGGCCTGGGCTCCGCCGACCCGAAAAAAGGCGTCCGCGCCCGCAATGTGGGCCGCAGCCAGCAGGGCGGGATTGTCTCCTTCAGGCGACGGCGGGGAGACCACGATAACTTCTTTGACACCGGCAACCTTCGCCGGGATCACATTCATGAGCACAGAGGACGGATAGGCCGCGGTTCCACCGGGAACATACACCCCGACCCGTTCAAGCGGAGCTATTTTCTGACCCAG
>JAAXHF010000174.1 GCA_012271025.1 Deltaproteobacteria bacterium
GCGCCCGACTATTATGAAGACCTGGTGAATCTCCTGGTCCCGGAACTCCAGAAACGCGGAGTCTACCGGGACGACTATACGGGCACGACCTTACGGGAACATCTGTGCGGGTGGAATAAGTAGGTCGGATTAGCGGAGCGTAATCCGACAAAACCAGGATGTCGGGTTACGCCTACGGCTAACCCGACCTACACGGCTGCCGTTCCGCGTTCGTCATACCGGACTCGATCCGGCATCCAGAGGCCCAGGGCTGGAAGCCTGGATTCCGGCTTCCGCCGGAATGACGTTGCTAGTGGTGGCCTCAGAGGCAAGGATGCTACGCCGCCTGAGTGTCTGCGGGCAGCTCCATATACGTCTCGCGCCACTCGCCGGTTTCGTCCCAGCGAAAGGGCGTTTGCAGCGTCGTAAGCGGATAGCGCGCGGTCTCAAGCAGGTCGAGAGCCATGCCGACGATGGCCCGCTGCATGTCCTTATCTCCCGGCTTGCCGCACGGATTGCCGAGCGGAAAGTCGGTAAAGACAAAGCGCGGTACCCCGCACTGCTCAACAATATCGCGCGCCGAGCCGAGGACGACCGTAGGAATGCCGTGCGCTTCAAGATGTCGGGCGACCAGACTCACGGTCTGGTGACACACCGGTCACAGGGCGACCAGCAGGGCAATATCGACCCCATCCTCACGACAGAAGTCGAGCACGGCCGGGGCATCCTCGTGAACAGTCCGCCGCGCACTATAGACCGTGGGCACGCCGTAAAAGCGCGGCGACAGGCTGCCAAGCCGGCCTTCGGCTATGTACTCGTTTAAGCGGCGGACCGGCAGAAAGGTTTCAACATCGTCGGTATGGGTGGCCGTTTTGTGCCACGACAGGTGATGGGTGTAGAGCGCCTCGGGCGCCGGTCGGGCAGGCGCGGCATACAGGCCGCGCTTCCGCCCGCCGTGCAAATCCAGGGCCGCGGTGGTGACCAAGGCAACCCGGCTTTCACTCAGCGGCTTGGTCAGCGGCGTGAACGGCGCGTCCGGGTTGGACGCCCAGCGGTAGGGGTTTCCGTAGCCCTTCGCCAAGTAGAATTCGCGCGATTTGTCGATATAGCTGACAAAACCGCGCTGGGTTGGATCGATATCACTCATTGCTGCTCTCCCCTCATCGCGGAAGGATGTGGTTGGGGTTGAGAGATAGACCGACCGGCTCCCGCTTGCAGAAGCCGGTAAGCCAGACGAAGCTTAGGCGGCCTCCAGTTCGGCCAAAGCCTCGGCATCGCTGACGGGCTCGGGTCGGCCGTTGGCCAGGGGCCGTAAGCCGGGTTTCTGCTCAAACGGGTCAACCAGACCCAGCGTCTTGCCGTGCTCACGCATGGCCGGAATGACGTCGCGGTTGATCAGCTCCAGACAGCGCATCCGATCCTTGGCCGGGACCGGGCCGTCCAGCCAGAAAGAGAAGATGCC
>JAAXHF010000472.1 GCA_012271025.1 Deltaproteobacteria bacterium
GTACATCTGGGCGTGGCAGGCGGCGGCGTTGCCGCCCGAGCGGTTGACCTCTTCGAGGATCACGCTGGCCTCCCGAACCGTCAGGCCCGAGCCGCCGTACTGCTCGGGAATGAGCGCGGCCAGCCAGCCGGCGTCGGTCAGCTCCTGCACGAAGTGTTCGGGATACTCGTCGTCTTTATCGAGCTTGCGCCAGTACTCGTCCGGATACTTGCGACACAGCTTGCGAATCTCTTCACGGATTTCGGGGCATTGTTCCATGGACGGCATGCGGCTCTCCTTATCGGGCGGCAGCGACGGGCTCGGTGCTGACGGACGGTCCCGCCGCTCAGTCTCGGCTCAGGATCAGGTCCGGGCTGACCACCGCCCCACCAAAGGCGGCGGCGTTGACCGTGGCCTTGGAGACCAGAACGGCCTTGGGGTTCTTGTCAATCAGGCTGTCGGCCAGCTCGCGCACCGAGACGGCCAGGGCGTCCTTTTTCACAACCCGGTTGAGCAGCCCCAGGGGGACGAGTTCCTCGGCCATGTAGCGGCGGCAGGTGATGATGATCTCCTTGGCCAGGGTCGGGCCGACGTGGGCGGTCAGCAGGGCGGTTGAGTCCGGGCTGAGCGGCACCCCGAGATCGACCTCGGGAAACCAGAACTGGGCTTCCTCGACAGCGATCCGAAAATCACAGCCCAGGGCCAGCGCCCAACCGCCGCCGACCGCATAGCCGTTGACCGCAGCAATGGTGATCGGCTCGAGGTGGACCAGGGTGTCCAGAATGCGGCCGACCAGCCGTCCCCGGCGCTGTCGGTAGCTGGCGAAGATGCGCTCCCGCTCGTGCCGGTCGGTGATGCCCTTGGTCTGGGACAGGTCGGCGCCGGCACAAAAGGTGTTGCCCGTGCCGGTCAGGATCATCACCCGCACCTCGGGGTCGTCGCGGACCTGATGGAGCAGCGCCTCGAGTTCGCGCAGGATCTCCTCGTTCAGGGGATTGCGTTTTTCGGGCCGGTTGAAGCGCAGTGTGGCAATCCGTCCGTCTTTGTCCAGCACAAAATGATCTGGCATGCTATACCTCCCTGCGGCGTCTTGAACGGCTGCCCAGTCTATCTGGACAGGCCGGATGCTGGCAAGGGTTGGCTGGGCTCTGGCAGCCCAGCCGCACACAGGCTATGTAGACCTGATACTGCGAGAAGCGGAGGGAGCTATGGATCTGGGACTCACAGGCAAAGTCGCGATGGTCAGCGGGGCCAGCCGTGGCATCGGCAGGGCGATTGCGCTGGGATTGGCCGCCGAAGGCTGCCGGCTCAGCATCTGCGCGCGCGGCCGGGAAGCGCTGGAGCAGACGGCCGAGGACATCCGCAGCCGGGGCGGCGAGGTGCTGGCCACCGCCCTTGATGTGGCCAGCGAGAGCGCGGCCAGGGGCTGGGTCGAGACCACCCGCCAGCAG
>JAAXHF010000234.1 GCA_012271025.1 Deltaproteobacteria bacterium
TATCGGTATCAGCCAAAATGAGTATCTCCTGCTCGCCCTGGGTGTCTATTGTCCACGGATGCTGAACCCGAGACGCCTGGTCAGTGTGCCGAAGAAGTAGGACGGGGGATTGGCCCTCAGGAAAGTGGCCTTGTAGGGGCTTTGCGCCAAGTCTATGCGATCCCCGGGCTGTAGCTCATAGTCCTCGTAGCCGTCCACGCTGAGCACGGCCGGTTGGTATCCTTCCAATTGGAGCGACACCTCGGCCCCCGAGCGCAGCACCAGGGCGGCCGTCAGCCCCATGTGAGCGGCGACTGTCTTGAGCACCAGGGCGTCGGATTCCGGGTCAAGAATCGGTCCTCCGACCGCCAGATTGTATCCCGTGCTGCCGGTGGCGGTGGACAGGATGAGACCGTCGGCGCGAAAGGTGGAGACCTGGGCGCCGTCGATGGTCCCGGCTATGGAGACAACGCGAGAAGCCGCGCCCCGGGCGACGACGATATCGTTGAGGGCGTGGTAGGGGCCTTGCTGGATCGTCGAACCGCCCCTGGTGACGGTGGCCTGCAGCATATTCCGCGCGTCTATGCGGTGATCGCCGTACAGGTAGCTGGGCATCCTGGGCATGGCCTCGTCCACCGTCAGTTCGGTCATGAAACCCAGGCGGCCCATGTTTATGCCCACGATCGGTATGCCTGCGGGCGCCGTGAATCGAACGGCGCGCAGGATTGTCCCATCGCCGCCAACCGTTATCACCAGGTCCGTGCTCTCCGCCCTGGGTTCCAGGGCCTCCATGTTCTCGGCGGGCGAGTACCAGCTGCCCTCCGGCAGGTCCAGCTCGTGCAGAATGGCCATGCTGAGGTCCAGGGCCTCGGGAATGCGGTTGTTGTAGATTATACCGACGTTCTTCATGAATCCCTTAGCATTGACGAAACCACAATAGTTTAGCAGGTTGGAAAACCAGCCACCAGCTCCCAATACCTTTACCGTCTCGGCAAGAATTTCCTGCCTCAAGGGAGAGGAGCAACGAACGGTTCCGGCTACCCACCCGGCTGGGGGCCGCCGTCATCGCTCCGCCGGCCACCCCCGAACACGTTCCGTAGTAGACGCAGAAGGGTCCCCACGCCGGAAGATGTCCCTCCACCGCTCACTCCCAGCGACGAGAAGCGCATGACCGTGTCTGCGATCATCCCCACGCTGCTGGCGGCCTCGGCGACGTTGCTGGCGGCCTCAGTGGCGGTGCGGACGGTGACGTTCAGGTCCTCACTGCCCTCCTTGAGGTTTTGGCTGATGGTCACGGCATTGCGGGCTGTCTGGGCTATGTTCATAGCGGTTTCCTCGGAGACGGCTGCAAGATCGGTGGTGACACGCCTCAGGCTGTCCGCAGCCGCAGAGGCGCTTTTAGCCGACTCCCGGAGCGGCCGGTAGAGCCTAACAACGACAAAAACGGCTATAAGGCAGAGGACCGTGAACGCACCTGCCGCCACGATGACGAATATGTCCCGCACAGCCGAAGTGATG
>JAAXHF010000169.1 GCA_012271025.1 Deltaproteobacteria bacterium
GGGCCCGCAGGGGCAGACCGGGCCGCAAGGGCCTCAGGGACAAAAAGGCGAAAAAGGTGACCAGGGCGACCAGGGGCCTGCCGGCCAAACCGGGCAAACGGGGCCGCAGGGTGTCGCCGGTCAAACCGGCCCTCAGGGACAGAAGGGCGACAAGGGCGACAAGGGGGATAAAGGCGACAAGGGTGACAAGGGCGACCAGGGCAACACCGGTCAAACCGGCCCTGCCGGGGCTGCAGGCCAGGGCGTACCCACCGGCGGTAGTGACGGCCAGATACTGGCCAAGGCCTCGGCTACGAACTACGACACGGAATGGATAAACGCGAACTCAGGTGATATCACCGGTGTTGCGACGACCGATCCCATCAATGGTGGCGGCACGTCGGGTGACGTCACGATCGGCCTGAACATCGGCCATGGCGTGGAGATCGGCAGTACCGGCTTCCTGCGCGTCAAGCTTGACGGCTCAAGCCTGTCCAGCAGCGCCAGCGGGCTCAGGGTAGCCAATGGTGGCGTTGGCACGACGCAGCTGGGTGACGGCAGTGTGACCACTGCCAAACTGGCGGATGACGCCGTGACCTCGGCCAAGGTGGCGGACGATGCAATCGTCACGGCGGCGATTAGCGATGGCAATGTGACTGCTGCGAAACTGGCCAGTAACAGCGTCACGACGGCCAAGGTTGCCGATGACGCTGTGACGCTGGCCAAAATGGCGGGCGGGACGGCGGACAATCTGATCGGCTACGACAGCAGTGGTGACCCGGCGCAGATCACGCCGGACGGGCTCTCGAATATTCTGTTCACTGACCACCGCGAACTGACCGACCTTGACGGGATTATTCAGGGGAATACCAGCAGCACGGATTTGACAGTCATTGCCAGCACCTCAACTTTCAATATCACGGCGGCAGACATCACGGGTGGCTGCGTCATCAACACGACCTATGTTTACAATGGCGGGGCGAGTGCGGGGCAGCTCTACCCCCCGACGTCCCAGGGCATGCGCCTGCAGAATGCGGACGACAGTTCGGTCATTCACTACATCAGTTTTGGCCGCAACAACAGCGCCTATGGCAGCGCCACCTTCACGGTGCCTTCCACCGCTGCTGCCGGCAACTATCGCATCCAGTTGCTGGTGGAAAGCGACAATGCCACCAGCGTTTACGGGCAACTCACCCTGTACTACACGTCGCTGCGCGCCGAGGCCGGCCCGGCTGCGGACGAGGTCAAGACCCTGGCCGGGGAGGCCTTGCAGGACAGCCTTGACCGGCTGCAGAAAGAGATTGACGCCCTGAAGCTGATCAGCCTGAGCGACACGCCATCCGGTTACGGCACGGCAGGGCAGGTACTGCAGGTGAATACCTTGCAGAATGGCGTGGAATGGGCGACGCCGTCCAGTGGCGGCTCGATATCGCTGGTGGGCAGTCAGAACCTGAGCATTGCCAACACTGGCCAGTTCTATGGCACGACCATCACCGTGCCGGACCTGACTTCTGCCGCCTGGTATATCGAGACCATTCACAGCGAGGGCTACGACGAGGGGCTGTGGCGTACCATGATAATCGGCAGTGAACTGGGCGGCCTGACAGCCTCCAGTTCGGGCACGTCGGTGAATGCCAACAGCACGTCAATCATGCGCATGTTTTTTGTACCGCGCAGTGGCGACCATAATTCCGAGGTTTACATCGGGCGTACGTCGGGCAACAGCCTGCTGTACGGCACGAACCGGCAGCAGATGGATCCGCAGCCCCTGACGCTGCACCGCATGGCATAGGAGGGCGGCATGCCCACTAACTTCACGGCAATCAGCAACAACGATCCGCCCACCGAGGCGACCTTCAACGCGCGACTCACCGAACTGGACAACTCTATCGAGGGCCTGTCCACCGGCACCAAGGCGCAGGCCTCGCCCGCCGTCACCAGCTTCACCAACGCCCAGCATGACCACAGCACGGCGGCACAGGGCGGTAAAATCACAAACTCCGGCATCGACAGCGGCAGTGCGGCCAGTAACACGGTGCTGACCGCCGATGGCTCGGGCGGCACATCGTGGTCAAGCGGCGCCGGTGGCAGTGGCCTGCCCGCGGGCGTCATGGTTCCCTATGGTGGCAGCAGTGCGCCCACCGGCTGGATACTGTGCAACGGCGCGGCAGTCAGTCGCGTCACCTATGCCGACCTGTTCACGGCTGTTGGCACATCGTTCGGCGCCGGTGACGGCACGACCACCTTCAACCTGCCGGACATGCGCGCCCGCACACCGGCAGGCCTGGACAACC
>JAAXHF010000111.1 GCA_012271025.1 Deltaproteobacteria bacterium
GCGCAGTCGAGGCGGCCGTAGGTCTCAACCGTCTTGGCCACCAGAGCCTCGACCTCGGCGGCCTGGGCAACATCGGCTCTGATGAATGTGGCCCGGCCGCCGGCCTGCTCGATCTGGCCGACCGTTTCCTGTCCGCCCTCAACCGCCACATCACACACCACCACTTGGGCGCCTTCGCGCGCAAAGACCAGACACGCCTGTCTGCCGATGCCCGATCCCCCGCCGGTGACGAGGGCGACTTTTCCTTCGACTAATCCCGCCATGCGTTTCTCTCCTGCTGAGCTTGGTTTTCTTGGGACGGGATTGTAGGGTGGATTGCGGCGAAAGAAAACCCGCCACGGACGGGCAGTTCAGGAGGGACCAGACGACCATGTCCGATGCATACACCAGGCCGGTCTTGCAGCGACGGGAAGTGGTGACCGCCTTTCTGCGCGCTGGCGGGAAAATCCTGCTCGTACAGCGGAGCGCCAAAACGCGCACCTACCAGCGACGCTGGGCGGGCATCAGCGGCTACCTCGAAGACCCGACCCCCTTGCAGCAGGCCCTGCGGGAAATCCGTGAGGAAACAGGTCTGGACGAAACGACCGTCCACCTGGCGCGAGCCGGAAAGCCGCTCGAAATCCCAGCCCCGGAATTGGCGACGTGCTGGATCGTCCATCCCTTTGTGTTCGATATTGATGCGCCCGACCGGATTCGCCTGGACTGGGAAAATACCGCGCTGCGCTGGGTCCTGCCGGCTCAGTTACCCACCTATCCGACGGTTCCGGGCCTGGCTCAAGCCCTGGCCGCCTGCCTTGAGGGCGCCGAGGGACACTCTTGACCGGTAGCTCAGAGGCGTGGCGCAGGAAAAGCCTCTCACTGGCTTAACTGTGTCTTAACTGTGGCTCAATTTGGCACTCGCCAGGCGATTGAGGCTCACCCCAACTTCAGCCGCTTCAAGAACAAGACGACGATGAACCTCGGGTGGGACGCGGACCACAAATTTCCCGCTGTAGTGCTTATGTGCAATCGGCTCAGGGATACGCTCTCCATTGGCCTGCATGTCCCGCACGACTGTCGCAACAACGTTCCGAATGCCCTTCAGCGCGGCCTCTGGTGTGGTAGCCAGCCAACTCAAGCTCGGGAATTCTGCACATAGACCGACGTATTCTTTATCCTCTTCCGACCATGTGACGCGGTAGGTGTATTTATCATTCTTGAGTGTCGTCATTCTTCTCCATATAAAAGGTGCAGACAGAAAGAAAGGAGTGCTGATGGCACTGTCAACCGAAGACACCCAGCGTTTTTTATCCGAACCCCGCAACGTCATCCTCGGCACCCTGCGCCAGGATGGCTCACCGCAGCTGAATCCGATGTGGTTCTACTGGGACGGCGCGGCGTTTTATATTTCGACGACACGGACGCGCTTCAAATATCGGCACATCCTCCGCGACTCCCGCGTGACGCTGTGTATCGACGAGGCCGAGACGCTCAAAACGCTGCTTGTCCAGGGGCGAGCGAGTATCCAAGAGGATGATATCTGGGACACCACCCAGCGTATTGTCGAAAAATATGTCCAGCCTCAACACGTGGCTGCCCGCATGGCCCGCTTTCGGGCCGAGCCGCGGGTGCTGATTGTCGTCACGCCGGACCGCTGGGTGTCGTGGGACCGCAGCGAGGGAGCGAACCTGAAGACGGGTTGAGCCCCAGCCCTGTCCCATATTGGACGAGGACACCCATGGCCAGCAAAGGCCGCAGCTTTCGGACCTGCCGGATCGACGACTTTGAGGTGTGGGTCGGCAAGGGCGATGCCGACAACGACCGCCTGACCTTTGCCCAGGCCGAGCCGCACGACTTCTGGCTGCACGTGGCCCGGCTGCCGGGCAGCCATGTGGTGGTCCGCAATCCGGGACGGCTGGGCGAGTTGCCGCGTTCCGTCCTTGAGGCGGCGGCCCAACTGGCGGCCTGGTACTCCAAGGCCCGGGGTAGCCGGGGCAAGGTCGAGGTCCATGCGTGTCGCGTCGCCGACGTGAGCAAGCCGCGCGGCTTTGCCGCCGGTCAGGTCAGGCTGGGGCGCTGGCGCAGCGTCCGGGTCTATCCCCTACCGCCGAGGACCGGGACGCAGGACGAGGAGTCGGGCTGAGCCCTACGCCTCAGAGCCGAAGAAGGCAATCGTCCGGGCTTCGATGCTCTCGCGCGGCACGGCGTCGGCCGGACTGGACGGGTTCTCGAACGCGCTGTGGGCGGTAAAGCGGGCGGTGCCGTCCGTGCGTGAGTCGTAACACTTGAGCAGCATGGCCTCGTCGGGCTGCATATCCGAGAAGTAATACCAGCGGTGGCCGGGCTGATAGGAGACGGAGTACACCTCCCCGGTCCGGTCCGGGTACTTGAGATCGGTTGCCACAAAATGGTCCTGGCCGATGCTCTGGGCGTCGCACACCGCCAGCGGCGTATCCTGCACCGGGCCGCGAATCGGCCGCCAGACGTTGATGAAGGCAAAGCGACGGGTGAGGCGGTCTTCGGCCTCGGCGGCGGGCAACAGGTCACGGACACGCTGCGGGCCCGAGGCCAGGGTGTAGTCGTTGTGACACGCCAGGACCGGCTCCTGGGCGCCGTCTTGTTTGCGCTGTGCCCGTGGTGCGTTGCGCACGTTATGGTCAAAGACCACGACCTTTTCGGCTCCGGTCAGGCCTTTGACCAGTTCGGCGACCTCGGGGTAATAGACGCGCTGCACTCCTTCGGCGTCGTAAAAGTTGCCGACCCGGGTCTGGTGACGGATAAAGCTCAGACCCTGGGCGTCGAGCGAAAAGCGGTCGGCAAGCGGCCGGGCATCGTGAATCGGCATGGCGCGGGTGGTGTAGCGACCGTTCTGGCGGGGCACACCGGTCGGGGGAGTGTAGAGATAGTAGGTCGGTTTTTCTGTCATATCGTCGGCCAGATAGTTCATCTGGGCTGTCACATAAGCCAGTCCGTCAGTGTCGAGCTTCTGCATGGGCGCGCCCTCCTTTGCCGCTGTGGGTAAAGGCTAGCCTGATCGCCCGGTCTTGTACAGCCGGGATATGGTGGGCCTTGCGCGGGGCCGGGCACTTCGGATACGGACACGCCTATGGCCAAGCCTCCCGTGTACGAACACGTACAGCTCAGCTACCAGGTCACCGACGCCATATCGGTTGAGCTGGTGGAAATCTGTAACTGGCACCCGGACTTTCCGGCCTGCGAGTACTGCGGCGATAACGAGTACTGGAACATTGTGTGGCCGACGGGTCTGGCGCTGGCGCGTTACCTGGCCGAGCAGGTGGCGGCTGAACGGCTGCGCGGCCGGCGGGTGCTGGTCGTCGGCTGTGGGGTCGGGCTGGAGAGCGTGGTGCTGGCCAAGCTGGGCGCCCGGGTGTCGGCCCTGGACCATGTGGCCGACGCGCTGGCCCTGCTCGATCTCAACTGCACCTTGAATGGCGTCTCGGCCATGCACACGATCTGCTGCTGTCTGCACGATCCGAGCAGTATCCAGACCCTTGGCTCGTACGACTGGATTGTGGGCGGAGATGTCCACTACGAGCCGGAGAACGCCAGATGGGTGCGAGCCTTGCTGCAAACCGTCCTCGCCCCCCACGGCCGGGCCGTGTTTGCCGACCCGTTTCGCGAGGGCGTGGACGA
>JAAXHF010000205.1 GCA_012271025.1 Deltaproteobacteria bacterium
GTCGGGCGGTCAGCGCCAACGCGCACTGGTTGCCCGGGCGCTAGTGAGACGCCCGGCCCTGTTGATTCTGGACGAGCCGACTAATAATCTTGACTTGGCTGCGGAAAACGACTTTCTGCAGACCTTGACCGATATTCACAAGCGGGAGCACAACACCAGCCTGTTCGTCACTCATAATCTTAGCTTGGCCGAACGCTACGCTACCCATATCGGCCTGGTTGCGCAGGGGACTGTGATTGCCGGTCCCAAAGCCCAGGTGCTGAACGAGGCCAACCTGGATCGCGTCTATGGCCGCGGCCAGCGTGTTCATCTGCACGTCTCACCGGAGGATTCGTCCGAGCTGCACTCCCAGGCTCCGGAATGATCGACAGCTTCGTAAGTTCGTGGCCGCTCTTCCAGAACGCCTATCTGTCCGGCTGGTTGATTGGTATCCTGCTGTCACTTATCGGGGTACTGGTGGTGGCCCGCGATCAGATCTTCATCGGCGCGGCGGTCTCGCAAGCGTCGTTGTTAGGCATCGCCCTAGGCATCTGGTCCGGCAGCCTGCTCGGTCCGGATTCCTGGTGGAATTCCGATCTGGTCCACTCCTTTATGGGTGGGCTGTTTGCCGTGCTGGCCGCCTTTCTCACCACGGGCGGCGGACGGCGAGCCAGCCAGGAAACGCACGAGGCCATTACCGGCTGGGTCTTTCTGTTCTCGGTGAGCACATCCATTCTGTTGCTCTCCCACAGCCCACACGGCATGGAGGAAGTCAACCGCCTGTTGTCCAGCACGATCATTGGGGCGCGGACCGAAGATGTCTGGATTTTTGCCGGCATGACGCTGCTGACCGGCTCGGTCCTGGCGGTGTATTACCGCTCCGTCCTGCTGATCACCCTTGACCCGGTCATGGCCCGCGCGGCCGGTCTGAGAACCGGGCTCTGGAACGGCCTGATCGCGACCTGGCTCGGTCTGACCGTCGGGTTTTCCATCCATGTTTCCGGCGTCGTGTTTGCTTTTGCGAGCCTGGTGCTGCCGGCCCTGATTGCCAAGAGCCTGGGCCGGACGGCCGGCAGCCTGTTCATCCTGGCTCCGCTGGTCTCTCTCGGCATGAACGTCTTCGCCTTTATTGTGGCGAATGCGTACGATTACCCTCCCGGTCAGATGGCCGCCGCCTGCCTCGCCCTACTGTTGGCCGCGACCTGGCTCTTTCGCGCAATGCGACCGCGTTAGATACTCGTCCTTTTCGTCGAGTTTTGCTTTCTGCTCCGTCCATGAAAAGATATGAGGACAGAGACAGAAAGAGGGCAACGGATGGAGAAAGCACAGGGCTCCCCGGACTGGCTGCGGGTCGGAATCATCCTGGTTGTCACTACCATGCTCTATAACGTGGTGGAGGCCGTTATTGCGCTGTGGGCCGGCGTTGAAGCGGCGAGTATTGCCCTGATTGAATTTGGCTCCAACAGCGTCATTGAACTCGTGGCCGCCAGCGTCCTCATCTGGCGGCTGCGCCTTGAGGCGCGTGGGGCGGATTCTGACCGGGTCGCCCGCGCGGACCTGGTGGTCCATCGCTTTGTGGGTCTGTCTTTTATGGCCCTCGCCCTGTATGTCCTGATCCAGTCCGTTTGGATGCTGTGGCATCGAGAGGTGCCGAGCGTGAGTATTATCGGCATGCTGCTGGCCACAGCCTCACTCATTATTATGCCGCTGGTCTCGTTCGGGAAGTTGCGGGCGGCAGCAGAGGTCGGTAGCCGGGCACTGCGGGCTGAGGCCAAGGAGACGCTGGC
>JAAXHF010000213.1:0-1819 GCA_012271025.1 Deltaproteobacteria bacterium
CAGATTCGGCAGTTTGAAACGGTGATGCAGCAGCCCGTAGAGGGCCAGCAGGAGCGTGATCCCGAACAGAACCGCCACGATGACCAGCCACTGTTGCAAATAGCCCAGTGACAGGTCTGACGCACCGTCCTGGCCACTGGCGCCGGCCATCTGCGCCAGCTGAAAAATTGTCAAGGCCTCAATATCGTAGAACCAGATCAGACTGTGCATGCTGCTCATGGTCAGATCTCTCCCCCTGCTTCAGGCACGTGCCCACGACACCCAACAGCCGTTGGCACCTGGCGCAACACCTTGTCCATGCGCCGACCCGCGGCTTTCCGACACGGAAATACAGGCAGAACCGGCTGCGCCATTCAGGGCCGGAAGCCGACGCCGGCGAGCGGAGCGGCCGGTCTTGCCATGGCGCTGTCACTTGCCGCAACGCAACCCGCGGCCATGAACCGGGCCGGCCCCGGTGACGGGGCGTATTGTAGACAATACCTTGCAGATTGTACACGGTCCGGGCCCGGACCCTGCCGGCAGCGAGTCCGCCAGTTCATGCCGCCGGCAGACCAGGGTGCGTCAGGCCGGAGAGCGGGGCCATCGTAACAATGAACGCGCTACCTGGAAAGGAGTCCGGGCAGCGAGGGGCGACTGACAATTTCCGCAGTGTGTATCAAGCCTCGCCGGCCATGCCACTGCTGCGGCCTGGGGAAAACGCGGGTATGACCAGGGCGGCCATGTCGACCCCGGCCGCTTACACAGCGGTGCGGCGCCAGGAATGCCGGTACAGGTTGTGCCACGCCAACATGGCGATGATGCTGAGCAGGATGGCGAAGGCAATCGACATCAACAGCGCCACGATGAACTGTTCCAGTCGCTCAAGGGAGTGGCTGCGTTCCCGGTTGAAGCCTTCCTCAATCTCACGCGACAGGTCCGCCAGTGGTCGCATGGCCGCCTCCATGGCCTGATGATGCTCCAGTCCATGCAGCCGTTGCGTCGCAAGCAGCACATCCCCTTCAAGCCGGTACTCACCGCCGGCCCGACGCTGCTCCTCTACAGTCGCCAGCACCTGGTTATCAAAGCGGACGAGGCTGGCGGCCATCCTTTCTGCCTCCTCAAGCAGGCCCAGTTCGACGTCACCAAAGCCCTCTTCGCGGGCCAGCGCGCTGACCGGCATGGCCTCGCCCGCAGCCACCGGATAGTCGCCGGTGGCGAGCACGATATCCCAGTAAGGAATCTCGAAGTAGTTGACGGGCCGGGGCAGGTCGCCGTTGCGGATGGCCAGAATCTCATCGAAGTAGTCACGGTACAGCGTATCGCCGGTCAGTGCGTACAGGCGTACCATGTCGGTCAGGTCATTGATGCCCTGCCCCAGGCCATCGGCGAGCACATAGGCGCGGAAGCGTTTCTCCTGCCGGTCATTGAGGTAGCCGGCCTCGGCATT
This sequence comes from Deltaproteobacteria bacterium, assembly GCA_012271025.1. The sequence continues at coordinate 1,427 of JAAXHF010000213.1, forward strand.
GATTTGTATGGTCCAGAACAGGGACGACAAGAGGGCCAGAATGGTGAGCAGGGAAAAGGCCGCCGGCCTTTCGCCGTAGAAAATGCCCTGTTTGCGGGCCTGTCGCAGCGCCACAACTGCCAGCAGTGTTGCCAGCCCCAGCACAACCAGAATGCTCCAGAGCAGTTCCAGCGACGTGGCGTGTATGTCCTTTTCTTCCCTGGTCAGACTGTCCGCAACTTCACGCGACAGTTCCTGCAGCGGCGACATGACCCGTTCCTTGGCGCGATGATACTCTGTGCCGTAGAGACGCATGGCCGCCTCCAGGGCAGCGCCTTCGAGGCGCCAGACGCCACCCCGGCTTCCAGTTCCGTCTGCACGACGTCCATGACCTCGTTTTCCAGCATGGCGAGC
>JAAXHF010000213.1:1902-2141 GCA_012271025.1 Deltaproteobacteria bacterium
GTGTCGGCCGGTTGCCAGCACGATGTCCCAGTACGGCAGGGTAAAGTATTCAGCCGGACGCGGGGCCGTGCCGTTGCGAATGGCAAGGATTTCGCTGAAGTGGTCCCGGTACAAGGGATCGGCGGTGACGGCATACAACCTGACCATGGTCGTCAGGTCTTCCGAGGTCTGGCGCAAGCCACTGCTCAGTACGTAGTCACTGTGTCGGGAGCGGGCCAGCCGGTTGGCGTCGGCCAGGC
>JAAXHF010000047.1 GCA_012271025.1 Deltaproteobacteria bacterium
ATGCGCTACTCACACATGAACCCGGCCGAATCCTTTCAGGCGTTTCAGGATTTGGGAGCCCGCTGGATGGTGCCGTGCCACTGGGGCACCTTCGATCTGACCGACGAGCCGTATGACGAAGCCCCGCGCGAGCTACGCCGGGTGGTCCGGGCGGCCGGGGCCTCGCTCGACCCGATCAAGATCATGGCGGTCGGAGAGACCTGGCAGGTGCCGGACGAGTAGGGGCACCCCCCGTGGGTGCCCCGCAGTCTATTGAGCAAAGGTCTCAATCGCGCTGCGCACCGCGTCCCCATAGCTCTCGCCGCCGACCGGCGAGGGGTTGAAGATCGGCATTTGAATCCCGGCCTCCTGAAACGCGGCCAGGCGCTCGCGGCAGCGAGCCGGCGGACCGATCAGGCACAGCTCGTCGGCCATCTTTTCCGACACAAAGCCACTGCCGTCGCCCTTGAGCAGGCTGGCCGCCTCGTCCTCAAAGCCGCTGTCGTGAAACAGCTTGTTGTAGAAGGGCAGGCCGCCGTAGAACGCCAGGCTCTGTTTGGCCGCCTCCATGGCCGTGTCCAGATCGTCGTGAATGCAGGTGATGAGGCCGGTGGTGACATCGATCTCGGAGATCGAACGGTCGGCCTTAGCCGCACCTTTTTCCAGGGCGGCCAGGGCGGCCGGCAGCCGGCTGACGGGACACAGGTAGAGCATCACCCCGTCGGCCAGCTCGCCGCTGAGCTGGACCGTGCCCAGTGCCAGCGCGCCGATATAGATCGGCACGGCATAGCTCGCCGCGCGGGGCTGCATGGCCATGCCGGGGATTTCCTTGCCGGCCGCCACGTCGCGCACCGCGCCGATATAGTTGCGCAGGAAGGTGCGTGGTTTGTCCATTTTTTCCTGGTACACGCCCTCGACAATCGGCCGATGGCTGACGCCGAGGCCGAGAATCAGGCGGCCTTTTGAGGTGTCGTCAATGGCCACTGCGGTCTGGGCGCACAGGGCGGGGTGGCGCAGGTAGACGTTGGTGATCCAGGTGCCGACCTTAACCTTCGAGGTTGCCTGGGCCATGATCTGGCAGTTGAT
>JAAXHF010000321.1 GCA_012271025.1 Deltaproteobacteria bacterium
CTTTTCCGCCGCCAATGACCAGGACCGGATTATAGTTGGTATCGTAAATGACCAGCAGGGTGTTGAGTTCCAGCATCTGCTCGGCGGTGCCGACCACGACCACCACGCTGGTGTCGGACAGATAGGTGTCTGGCGAGACCGGCACCAGGCGGCCGCGTTCCCACATGCCGACGATAGTCACCCCCAACGCATCGCGCAGCCCGGTGTCGCGGATTGTGCGACCGGCCAGGGGCGTATTGTGGACCGGGAACTCGGCGACGTGCAGCCCGCGGAAACGGCCGATCTCGTGGGCCTCGGCGTGGCCGGTGTGGAGCCGGTTGGCCAGCCGCTCGCCCAGCCGCTGTTTGAGGGGCAGCACGTGGTTACAGCCGCTGAGTTCGAGAATGTCGATGGAATCCTCGTTCTCGACGGTGGCCATGATCGGCACCTCGGCGGCGACCTCGCGGACGGTCAGGGTGATATTGGTGTTGAGCGTGTCGGCACTGTCGGCCAGGATCAGGCGGGCCTGGGCGGCCCGGACTTTCTCGTAGGTCTCCCGGCTGTCGAGTTCACCGCTGATGACCGACACGCCGTCTTCATGCAGCTGGGCGGCCCGGGCCGGGTCGGGCTCGATGACATAGTAGGGGATGTCGTGCAGGCGCAGGCGCTCGATCAGTCCGGGCGCGATGGTGTTGTACGAACAGATTACCACGTGCCCATGCGCCTGCGGCGACGCTTCACGCGGCGCTTGCAACCGCACCTGGGCTTCGAGCCACGGGGCGTAGAAGAAGCGGATAAAGGTAAACGGCAGGACGATGAGCAGCAGGACAATGCCCGACAGCAGGACCACAATGCTGAACAGGCGTCCGAGGTCGGTATGAAAGGTAATGTCGCCAAAGCCGAGCGTGCTCATCACGGTCAGCGTCCAGTAGAAGCCGGTCAGCCATGAGTGGTCCTGGCCCTCGTTGTAGACCATGATCAGGTGAAAGAGCACCGAAAAGACCACAATCGTGCCGAACAAAAAGGCCAGCAATTTGAGCAGTGCCCCGATATTACGGCGCGTTTCCCGGTCGGTCAGGAAGTAGGCCAGCTGTGGGCCGAGCGTTTTCATACGGAGT
>JAAXHF010000319.1 GCA_012271025.1 Deltaproteobacteria bacterium
GCGTCAAGCGCATCGGCAAGGGCGGTGAGGGCGGTCGCCGGGTCGATTGTGTCGCTGCATAACTGAATAAGCTGTGCGTCTTCCGCACACAAACTGCTGCGGGTGTTCGGATAGCCGAAAAATGCGACCGGTTCGTGCGCGCCGGCCAGAATGACATTTTTATACGGCTCCAGGAGCTGGCTGGCCGGCTCCGGCGCGTAGGGGATTTTGTCCGGGGAGATCAAGCCGAGGCCGCGGTCCTGAATGGGCGGAAAGGTCGGCGTCAGCACCCGGCAGCCGGTCGCCCGTTCGATCCGGTCGGCGGCTTGCAGACCCGCGCTACGCAGCGCACTGCCGCTCAGCACCAGCGCGGCCTGACCCGCACGGAGCGCCCGGGCCGCGCGCTCGGTCTCGTCCACATCCGGCGGCGCGGGCGCGGCAATCTTGGGTTGGACGGGTGGGGTGTTGACGCTTGCCCATTGGATATCGCCCGGCAGAATCAGGGTGGTCGGGCCGGTTGGCAACTGGGCCGCACGGGCAATGACCTCGGCCATGTCCTGTCCGACCGTGTCCGGGCTTTTTGCGGTCAGGACGAATTGAGACATGGGCTGGGCCAGGGTTTCAATGTCCGCGGTCAGCGGCGCGTTGGCAGCAATATGCCAGGTGGCATGTTCGCCCACGATGGACACCACGGGCGAGTGGGCTTTACGGGCGTTATGCAAATTGGCCTGTCCGTTGGCCAGCCCCGGACCCAGATGGAGCAAGGCCAAGGCCGGGCGGCCGGTGACCCGCGCATAGCCGTCGGCCGCGCCGGTACACACCCCTTCAAAAACCGCCAGTACCGGCTTGACGCCCGGACAGCGGTCAAGAGCCTGCACCAGGTATAATTCGGTCGTACCCGGATTGGCAAAACATACATCAATACCGGCCGCGGCCGCGGTCTGAATGGCTACTTCCGCGCCCGTCAGGGGTTGTGAGTGTGGTTGTGTTTCCATGGGTTTGTCTACAGCTCGCTTTCTGTGTTGGATCGTCCGAGTCATACCACCTAGGGGAACGGGCTTCCAGCCCGCACGGTCACGGCCCGAGCATTGCTTTCTGTGTCCCAGAGCGTAGGATGCGGCCATGGCAACTGCTCCACAACCCGACCGTACGGAGCTGAAACTCGTCCGGCGGGGAGACGCACAACGTATCGCCCGCATGTCACGCGATCTGGTTGAGCACGGCTTGCCGTGGACGTGGACCGCCCGGCGGGTGACCGCGCATATTCGCGGGCGTGACAGCAATGTCCTCGGCGCCTGGTATGAAGAGCGGCTGGTCGGCTTTGCCATTATGCAGTTTTACGCCGAACGGGCTCATCTGAACCTGCTTGCGGTCCAGCCGGCCGTCCGCCGGTTGGGGATAGGGCAGCGTTTGGTCGAGTGGCAGGAGCAGGTGGCTCGTGCCGGAGGCATCCCGGTCGTCAACCTAGAGGTGCGCGCCAATAATCCCGGCGCTCAGGCGTTCTACCGCCGGCTCGGCTACCGTCAGGTTGAACACCTGCCGGGCTATTATCAGGGTCGCGAGGCGGCCATCCGCATGAACCATGATTTGCGGAGCGGTGGGTAAGGGCTTCCCGCCACAGAATTACTGTTCGGACAGTTTCTCCAGCAATTCTTTTTCGCTCAAAATAAGGATCCCCAGCTTCTCGGCCTTGTCGCGTTTTGAGCCGGGGTCGGTGCCGGCCACGACATAGTTCGTCTTTTTTGAGACGCTGGCCGTGACCTTTGCGCCGAGGGCTTCGAGGCGCTGTTTTGCCTGCGGTCGAGTCAGGCTGGCCAGGGTGCCGGTCAGGACAAAGGTCTGTCCGTGCAGGCTACCGGCCGGCTTGGCCTCAAGCCGCGGGAAATCTACCTCGGCGTCGAGCAATTTCTTGACAACGGCCCGGTTGCGTTTCTGCCCGAAAAAAGCGGCCAGGCTCCGGGCGACCTCCGGCCCGATATCGGACACATCCTGGAGGGTTTCCTCATCGGCCTGCATGATGCGCTCTAAATCACCGAAATGCTCGGCCAACTGACGGGCCGTGGCTTCGCCCACGTGGCGGATTCCCAGCGCGGCGATAAAGCGGGGCAGGGTAGTGGTCTTGCTGCGCTTTATCGCTTCGACCAGATTGTGAGCGGATTTTTCCCCCAGCCGGTCAAGCGCGGCAAGCTGCCGTGTGGTCAGATGGTATAAATCGCTGGGGTCTTGGACGAGCTTGCTGTTAACCAACCGGTTGATGATTTTCTCCCCCAGCCCGTCAA
>JAAXHF010000294.1 GCA_012271025.1 Deltaproteobacteria bacterium
GACTTTGACGGGATATCGGTCTGGAGCGGCTCATTTCGGACCCGCTCGCCCAGCACCCTGTCGCGCGGCGAGTTCGGCAAGGTCGGCACGGCGCGCATCCTCGACCTGCTCGACCGCTACCGGCTGCCGGCCTCGTGGTTTATCCCCGGTCATACGGCCGAGACCTACCCGGACAGCGTCCAGCGTATTGCCGACGCCGGGCACGAACTCGGCCATCACGGCTACTGCCACGAAAACCCGCGCTCGCTGTCGGCCGACCAGGAGCGCGACATTCTGGAGCGGGGCATCGCCTGCTTGCAGCGGGTGACCGGCAAAGCGCCAATCGGCTATCGCTCACCCGCTGCAGATGTCAGCCCCGTCACCCACAGCCTGCTCCTGGAGTACGGCTTCGTGTACGATTCCAGCATGATGGCCGACGATTTCACCCCCTATTACTGTCGGGTCGGGGACGAGATGCGCACCGACGCCCCGTATGTCTTCGGCCAGGAGATCGACGTGCTCGAACTGCCGCTGGACTGGAGTCTGGACGACTGGCCGTACTTCAACCTCCACTGGCCGGCCAACCACGTTGGTTTGCGCACCCCCGACGAGGTGTACCAGATCTGGGCGGCCGACTTCGACTTTCTGTACGACCGTATCGGCCAGGGCGTCTACACCCTGACCATGCACCCCCAGGTCATCGGCCGCGGCCACCGGCTGCTGATGCTGGAGCGGCTCATCGACTACTTCCAGGGCCATGACGGGGTCGCGTTCAAGACCATGGGCCAGGTAGCGACCGAGTGGAAGCAGGCCCACCCGCTGCCGGGAGGTTCGGATGCCTGAGGCCATTGCCGTCCAGCCCCCGACGACGCTGCGTCTCAACCTCCGACCCGTCATGGAACTGACGGATGAGCGGTTGTATCTGCTGTGTCAAGCGAATCGGGAACTCCGCTTCGAGCGGACCGCGCAAGGGGAATTGCTGCTTATGGCGCCGACTGCGGGGGAAACCGGGCAACGCAATGCCACACTCACCCAACACCTGGCCAACTGGGCCGATATTGACGGCAGCGGTCTGGTCTTTGACTCTTCGACCGGTTTTGTGTTGCCAAACGGCGCGATGCGTTCGCCGGATGCCGCCTGGCTCAGGCACTCGCGGTGGGAGAGCTTAAGGCTAGACCAAAAACAGACCTTCCTTCCCCTGTGCCCCGACTTTGTGATTGAGCTTCGTTCCGGAACGGACAGCCTCCAAGCGTTGCAAGACAAGCTCCAGGAATATCTGCAAAACGGTGCGCTGCTGGGCTGGCTCATCGATCCGCCATACCGACGGGTGTACGTCTCCCGTCCCGGTATGCCGGTCAAGTGCCTGGAGAAGGTCAACGCTATCAGCGGAGACCCTGAACTGCCGGGCTTTGTGCTCGACCTCAGTCAGGTGTGGGACTGAGTAAAACAAGGGGCAACAGTTATGACGGATACGCCGGCCGCTGCCCTGTCCGACCTCCGGGTGCTCGACCTGACCGACCTCACGGGCGCCATGTGCGCCAAGCTGATGGGCGATATGGGCGCCGACGTGATGAAAATCGAGCCGCCCGGCGGCGACCCGACGCGCAAGATCGGGCCGTTTCTCGACGCGCGCCCGGGCCGCGAGCGCAGCCTGCTGTACTGGTTCTACAACACCAGCAAACGCGGCCTGACCCTCGACCTCCACACGCCGGCCGGCCAGGCCCTGTTCAAGCGGCTGGTCGCCAAGGTTGACGTGGTGGTCGAGTCTTTTCCTCCCGGCAGCCTGGACAGCCTCGGGCTGGGCTATGACACCCTGGCCGGCCTCAACCCGCGCCTGGTGCTGACCTCAATCACTCCCTTTGGAAGCAGCGGACCGTACACCGACTACGCCAGCTCGGACACGGTCGCCCAGGCCCTGGGCGGCATGGTGTACGTCAACGGCTTTCCCGATGAACCCCCGCTGCGGGGACTGGGCCTGCAAGCCTACCACAGCGCCGCGTTTTTTGCCGCTATCGGAACCATGTCGGCGCTGTGGGCGCGCGACGCGACAGGCCGGGGCCAGTGGGTCGATATCAGCCTGCACGAGGCCGTGGCCGCTGCGGTCGAGCACGTGTCGCCGTTTTACCACCAGGGGCTGGGCGTTGAGACGCGTCGCGGCAGTCTGCACTGGAGCCGCTATTTTCGGGTCGCGCGGTGCAAGGACGGCTATGTCATGCACTGCACCCTGGGCGACTGGACCTCGCTGGTCGAATGGGTCAGGGGCGACGGCCAGGGGCCGGGCTTGGACGCGCCCGAGTGGGAGGATTTGGAGTACCGCCGGGATCACGCCGAGCAGCTGTTCGACCTGCTCGACGACTGGGCCAAGGACTATCGCGTGGCCGAGCTGATGGAGGGCGCCCAGCTGCGGCGTATTCCATACGCCATGGTGCGGCCGCCCGAAGCCCTGCTCGACGACCCGCAGCTGGCCGCCCGCAGCTTCTTTGCCGAGTGTGAGCACCCCGAACTCGGCCGCACGCTGCGCTATCCCGGCGGCCCGTTCTTTTTCACCAAGACACCGTGGCGGATCTCGCGCCGACCGCCGCTGCTGGGCGAACACACCGCCGAAATCCTGGGCGGAGAACTGGGACTCAGCGCCGCACAGCTGGCCGGGCTTGTGCAAGACGGCGTGATTTGAGACAACAGGACGGTTCACAGCTCAGCGTAAGGGAGACAACATGGCACGGGTGGCAATCATCATGGGCAGCAAGAGCGACTGGGACAGTATGCGCCAGGCCAGCGACATCCTCACCGAACTCGAGGTGGCGCACGAAAACCGCGTCCTGTCGGCCCACCGTACCCCGGACGCCCTGGCCGCCTACATCAGCGACGCCGAGGCCCGGGGCGTGCGCGTTTTTATTGCCGGGGCGGGCGGGGCAGCCCATCTGGCCGGGGTGATCGCCTCCCAGACCCTGCTGCCGGTTCTGGGCGTGCCCATGCAGTCGAAAGCCCTGAACGGTCTGGACTCGCTGCTGTCCATCGTCCAGATGCCCAAGGGCATCCCGGTCGCCAGCCTGGCCATCGGCGACGCCGGAGCGGGTAACGCGGGGCTGCTGGCAGCCCAGATTCTGTCGCTGTCGGACCCGGACCTGGCCGAGCGCCTCAAGGCCCACCGCGCCCGGCAGGCGGCCAGGGTGCTGGAGCAGACGCTGTCGGAATGATGAACGATGAATGATGAACGATGAACGGCAGAAGAAGCGCCGCACCCTTTTCACTCCCTCTCCCTCTGGGAGAGGGCCGGGGTGAGGGATGAATGATGAAGAGAGGACGAGAGTGAGAAGAGGACCATGAGTGAGCTTGTCTTGAAGACGACTATTGACGGCCTGCCGGCCCCCCGCCGGGGGAAAGTGCGGGATATCTATGAGACCGACGACTATCTGTTGATCGTCGCCACCGACCGGGTGTCGGCCTTTGACGTGGTTCTGCCCGACGGGATTCCGGGCAAGGGCCAAGTTCTGACCCAGGTCTCGGGCTTCTGGTTCGGGCAGCTGGCCGACCTCGTTCCCCACCACCTGATCTCGCTTGAGGTGGCCGACTTTCCGGCTGCCTGCCAGCCCTACCGTGAGCAGCTGGCGGGCCGCACCATGCTGGTCGAAAAGGCCGAGCCGTTGCCCGTCGAGTGTATCGTCCGCGGCTATCTGGCCGGCTCGGGCTGGAAGGAGTACGGCCAGACCCAGAGCGTGTGCAATATCCGGCTGCCAGCCGGGCTGCGCGAGAGCGAGGAGCTGCCCGAGCCCATCTTTACCCCCTCGACCAAGGCGCCCGAGGGCGAGCACGACGAGAACATTGCCTTTGACGCGGTCGAGCGTCTGATCGGAACATCGCTGGCCGAACAGGTCCGGGACATCAGCCTGGCCCTGTATCGCCGGGCCCTGGCCCTGGCCAAGACCAAAGGCTTTCTGCTGGCCGATACCAAGTTCGAGTTCGGCCTCAAAGACGACCAGCTGCTGCTCATTGACGAGGTCTTTACCCCGGATTCGTCCCGCTTCTGGCGGGCCGATATCTACCAGCCCGGGACCTCCCAGGACAGCTACGACAAACAGATCATTCGGGACTATCTGCTGTCCATCAACTGGGACAAAAAACCGCCCGCGCCCCACCTGCCAGCCGAAATCATCGAGCGGGCCGCCGCCCGCTATCAGGAAATCAGCGCCCGCCTGATGGACGCCTAACAAACGGAGCCCGGCATGCAGGTCAGTGTGTGGATGTGGATCGCGTTTACCGCTGCGGTGGTGGGGTTGCTGTTGCTCGACCTGACCGTGTTTCACCGCGACGCCCGGGTGACCTCGAAAAGAGAGGCTGCGGTGTGGAGCGCCTTCTGGGTCTGCCTGGCCCTGCTCTTCAACCTCGGTATCTACTTCCTGTACGGCAAGGAGCGGGCGCTCGAGTTTCTGGCCGGCTATCTGATCGAAAAATCCCTGAGCGTCGACAACATCTTTGTTTTCCTGCTGCTGTTCTCATATTTTTCAGTCCCGGCCATCTACCGCCACCGGGTGCTGTTCTGGGGCATTCTGGGTGCCCTGGTCATGCGCGGCGTCTTCATCGTGGTCGGCGCCGCCCTGCTGCACCACTTCCACTGGGTCATGTACATCTTCGGCGCCTTCCTGGTCTTTACCGGCATCCGCATGCTGGCCAAGCACGAGGAGAACACCGACCCCAGCCACAACCCGGCCATCCGGCTGCTGCGGCGCTTCATGCCGATCACCAAAGGCTATGAGGGCCAGCATTTTCTGGTCCGACGCGGCGGCCAGCTGTTTGCCACCCCCCTGCTGGTCGTGCTGGTCGCGGTCGAGACCACCGACCTGGTCTTTGCCGTTGACTCGATCCCGGCCATTTTCGCCGTGACCGACGATCCCTTCATTGTCTACACTTCAAACGTCTTTGCCATACTGGGCCTGCGCGCCCTGTTCTTCCTGATTGCCGGCGTCCTGGAGCTGTTCGCCTACCTGCGCTACGGCCTGGGCTTCGTGCTGAGCTTTGTGGGGGTCAAGATGCTACTGGCCGACATCTATAAAATTCCCATCGGCCTGTCGCTGGGCGTCATCGCCGGCATTCTGACCATTTCGGTCGTGGCCTCCCTGCTGTTCCCGCCCAAACAGCCGCAGGAGGCCGAACCGGCGACCGGCGGCGAGGAACAGCTACCGGCCTCGGGCATGAAATAGCCCCAGCCGGAATAGCCCCAGCCACGCATGTCGCCCGCCGCCTCACGCCGACCGACAGAAAGAGAGGAAGGCCGTGCCGCGCGCCATCCGCTGCCTGACCACCGTCCTGCTTCTGCTCATGTGTGAAGCGCCGTCCGCCGAGCCTCTGCCCGTGTACTACATCTATCTGGCCGGCCCCGAGGTCTTTCTGCCCGACCCGGTCAAGGCCGGCGCCGACAAGACGGCCCTGATTGCGCGCCTCAACGACGAGCACGACTGGCCCTTCCGCCTCGTCGGCCTGTATCCGCTGGATCCCGACATTCCCGACTTCAAGCCCGACCGCGACACCGGCCTGCGCATCTACCGGGCCAATATCGCGCTGATGGACAAGGCGCATGTCATTGCGGCCAACATGGTCCGCTTTCGCGGCCCGAGCATGGATGTCGGCACGGCGTTTGAGATGGGCTATATGCGCGGGGCGGGCAAGCCGGTGTACGCCTACTACGACGCCGAGCCGTTTTACGGTGCGAGCGAATTACCGGGCGTGTATGCGGACAGAGTCGCCACCCACTACCCACTCGACCCGACCAACCCCCAGCGGGACATTCACGGCCAGTCGGTCGAGGACTTTGGCATGGCCGACAATCTGATGATGATGGGAGCGCTCGACGACGCCGGGGCGGACATCCAGCCCTCCTTTCGCGCCACCATTGTGCGGATTGCCGCCGACCTCCAGGCCCGGCTGTCGTCAACCGGCGGAGGCGCGTCTAGTCCGTAGCGAGAGGCGCATCGCCGTGGACAAGACCGACCTCGGCGAGAGCGACACGCGCGCCAAGTTCATCACCCCGGCCCTCCTTCGAGCCGGGTGGGATGAGGCCACCCAGATTCGCCGCGAGGTCAGCTTTACCGAGGGCCGCATCATCGTGCGCGGCAGGCCGGTCAGCTGGGGCAAAGGCAAGCGGGCCGACTACATCCTGTCCTATAAGCCCAACATCCCCATCGCCCTGATTGAGGCCTATGATTGCTCACTGCTCTTCTGTCAGAGCCATTGCTGCCCCTCTCGAATGAAATGCTAGAGCAGTTTCATCCTATTGTGAGTCATGGGCGGAGGGGCGAAGTCGGCAGGGTATGGGGCGGGCGGGGCAGCCGGGAGCGCGGGCGTCCCGCCCGCCTCTTCAGACGCATCGGAAATCACCGAAAATGCTCTAATCTGACTTACTGGTCTGTGTCCCATAGCAGTGTCTGAAAATCGACGCAGGCCCCAAGTCCGCCTGGCTTGTTCCATCCAAACTCAACTTACGTCCCATTGGGAAACAGCTATCGCAGTTTGTAGACTTGACATCTTCAGCGTCAATAATGTCTAACCCAACGTACACGCTTGGAGGTGTAGGCTGCGAACAGGTCTTTTGAGTTGTGCTGAGGCGAGAGCATGGAGATAGCACGGGTGTTGGATTTTCTTGATCAAAATTGGGTAGGTACTCTTATCGGACTTATAGGATTAGGTGCGGCAATCTATTTCTATAGAACTTCAAAGTCTGCTCCCAAACCAGTGTGTCAGTGGCATTCATTTCGAATTCTCGGAAGAGATGAAGACAATTTGCCCGAGGATGTCTCGATAAGGTTCAAAAGGACTGCGGTTGACCGTCTAACTAGAACAACCATAATCTTCTGGAATGACGGAGATAAGGTGCTGAATGGTAGCGATATAGTAAAAGATGACCCTCTGCTCATATCCTATCCAGAAGGAAGCAAGATATTGAGTTTCGCAGAACGCAAGCAGACTAAGAACGTTCACAAATTCCGGTTAACGCGGGTTCCGAATGAGCCAAATAAGCTTTCAATAAATTTTGACTAGAAGCGGTCTCAAAAATACTG
>JAAXHF010000726.1 GCA_012271025.1 Deltaproteobacteria bacterium
GCCGGGCAGCGCACCTGTATGTCGAGATAGCGGCTGTTGACCGACCTCAGTTCGACGGCGAGCCGCAAACTCCGCCGCTCGGCTGCGGCGCGGCCAAAGCCGGTCATGCTGTGAATGGGAGTTGGCTCGGTCATAATTGGTTCTCGCGGGATAAAAGTTACAACAAGGAAAGTCGTTAAGGAGTAAATCCGATGCAAGAGAGGATTGGCAGCCTCAGCGTCCTGGATCCACGGCAATGCGGACGATGGAAGAAAAGCCGACGAGCTGTGCAAGAGTTTGGCCCTCAGCCGTGAATTTCCACAGCACGTCGTCGGTCGCGACCCAAGCCCGCTGCTGCACTGGGTCAAAGGACAAGGCGCTACCGCCGGGCACATCGGTCCAGTGCTGCTCCAATATCCCGGCGGCCGAGAACACCGCCAGATCCCGTTCCCCCAATACCCAGCAGGCTCCGCTTGCATCATCCACGGCCAGTCCCACGGCTGCGGCAAAAGGCAACTCCACGTAGAGGATGGTGCCCGCGCGATCCAGCCGCGCCAAGCGGTGCCCCTCACCACCCAACAGCCACACATCTCCCCCTGTGCCTGCCACCAGTGCCTTGGGAGCCGCCAGCACGTGGAATTCAGCGGCGCGGGTGCCGTCGGGCTGGTAGAACAGTACGCGGCTTTGGGCTTGGTCGGCGATCCAGCAGCCTCCGGCCTGTGCGGCCAACGCCACAGGCTGAGTAAAGGAGGCATCAACCGGAATGAGGGCCAGCGAATCGGCCGCGTCCAAGGAGAACCAAAAGACCCGCTTTCGCCCCGCGTCGGCCAGCCAGCCAATGCGCGCGGCAGCATCAATGGCCAAAGCATCGGGCCTCTCCACCGCTGCGCCCAGCGCGGCCAACGCGCCGTCTTCCGCAATCCGGTACAGCCCGGCAAACCCCCGGTCGCTGACCCAGCACGAACCATTGGCCACGTCGAGCGCAATCGCCGCCAAGTCGAAAAAGCGCCCCTGGGCAAAGTGCGCACTGCGCGCATCCGCGCTGATTTTCCACACCAGCCCGGCGTGGCGATCAGCCACCCAAGCGACTTCTGGGCCGGGCGTAGCAGACACGGGCCTGCCGCTAGGGCGCTCGTCTTCCCCGGCGACGAGCAAGCTGAG
>JAAXHF010000609.1 GCA_012271025.1 Deltaproteobacteria bacterium
ACCTAATACCCCCCAAACCCCATATCAGTTGTGGCCTGGGCGTCCGGGTCGGTACACACATTGACCAGGGCCGGCTTGCCGCTGGCAAACGCCCGTTCAATCGCGACCTTGATGTCGGCGGGGTTCTCGACATATTCCCCGTAGCCGCCCAGCGCTTCGACCATCTTGTCATAGCGCTGATGACCCAACTCGCGGCCAACATTCTGCCGGCCCTGTTTGTCGCCGGCCGTCATATACCCGGTCTGGCGTGAGGTGAAACCGGCATTGTTGGAGACTACGACGACGATAGGGATGTTATGCCGAATGGCCGAGTCCATCTCCATGCCGTTCCAGCCGAAGGCGCCGTCGCCGGACAGAACCAGGACGGGTTTGTCCGGCGCTGCCACCTTGGCCCCGATGCCGAACGGCACGCCCACGCCCATACAGCCGTGCGGGCCGGCATTGAGACTGCCGCCGATGTCATACACGGGAATGGATTGGCGAGCAAAATTGAGGATTTCATGCCCATCCACGACCAGAATGGTGTCGCGGCTGATCGTCTCGCGGACTTCCTTGCACAGGCGGAGCGGATGGACCGGGGTGGCGTCCGAGTGCAACAGTGGAGCCGAGCGCTCCCTATTGGAGCGTTGTTTGGCCGCAAGCTGGGCAACCCAGGCGGTTTCCTGATTGGGGTCGAACTTGCCGCCGGCTTCTTCCGTCAACTGCTGCAAAACGAGCTTGGCGTCGCCGACAATGCCGACGGCTATCCCTCGATTATGACCAATGGCTCTACCGTCCAGATTGACGTTGATAAACTTTGCCGCGGGAGAAAAACGGGGGGCGCGGAGAAACGACAGCATGGAGTTTGCCCGCGCCCCAATGACCAGCACAACGTCAGCCTCGCGAAAGGCCATGGACCGGGCTGCGGGAAAGGCGCGATCATGATCCTCGGGAATAACGCCGCGACCCTGCGGAGTGGTGAAAAAGGGAACGCCGGTGGATTCGACAAAGCGTTGCAGTTCTGCGCTGGCCTCCGACCACAGGATGCCGCTGCCGGTCACAATGAGGGGTTTCTCGGCCTGGGCCAGAAGCTCAATCGCCTGTTTGACCAGGGCCGGGTCTCCAGCCGGCCGACTTTCGGTCCGATAATCCTCCGGCCAGTAGATTTTCTCTTCGTCAACCTTATGCGCCAGCACATCGCCGGGCAGGTCGAGATACACCGGACCTTTCTTGCCGTCCATGGCTTCCCGAAAGGCAATACTGACATATTCGGGCACCCGCTGGGCCATATCAATGCGATACGCCGCCTTGACCACCGGCTTCATCATGGCGACCTGGTCCATCTCCTGAAAGGCGTCGAGCGTGGTCGCCCGCATGGGAGCCGACCCGCCGATAGCAATAATCGGCGCGGAGTCCGCCCAGGCGTTGGCCAGTCCGGTCACGGCATTAGCCGTGCCCGGACCGGACGGCGTAATACAGATGCCGGGCTTGCCCGTGACCCTGGCGTAGGCGTGGGCCATCATGGCCGCGGCCTGTTCGTGGCGGACATAGATGCCCTGCACGCCCAGGTCGAGACAGGCCGCCGCAGTGCCGCTGGTCGGCCCGCCCATCATAAAGAAAATGGTATCAACGTTCTCTCGCTTGAAACTCTGTGCAATGAGTTCTTCGCCTCGCACTGTGCCCATGATATTCCTCCTTTTTTTCCAGCTTTGCTGTTTCCTCTACCATATCCGCCCCAGACATGCGGGTTTAGCCCCACTCGAAACCCGCCCGCAGATAATAGAACCCACCATTATACCCATACGGCGAGACGACAGGGTACTTCATGCCATGGCGGCCGGCATACTTGTTTTTGGTCGGATAGGTATCAAACAGGTTTTGCGCGCCAAGCGCCAGGGTCACGCCGTTGAACACATTGTTGAAAAAGGTATAGGACGCCTCCAGGTCAAGCAGGGCGCGCGC
>JAAXHF010000730.1 GCA_012271025.1 Deltaproteobacteria bacterium
GAAGAGTTCGGCGACGAGTGGGGCAATAAGTGGATGTTTCACTACCGCTGGGCGCGCGAGGTCGATCAGCTCAGCTCGGCCGGCCGCATCGCCCGCATGATGATGCCTGCGGCCGACGACAAGCAGCACGCCCAGATGGTCGCCCAAGTGCGCGAACGCATGGTCAACCGGGTCTGGTTTGTCGGCTCCAACGCGCAGACCGCGCCCCAGATTGAGGCATCCTTTTGCGAGGCCATCGAACAGCTCGACGCCCATCTCAGCAGCCGCGCCTATCTGTTTGGCGCGCGGCCGTCGTTCGGCGACCTGGGCCTGTGGGGCCAGATCTATAACGCCTGGACCGATCCGACGCCGTGCGCCTTTGTCGAGGGCCGCGCCCCGCACGTGTTGGCCTGGGTGCAGCGCATGCTGTGGCCGCGCGCCGAGGGCGAGTTTGAGCCGTGGTCGAATCTGGAGCCGAGCCTGCTGCCGTTTCTGGAGCGCCAGCTCGGCGCCCGCTTCATGCCCTGGACGCTGGCCAACGCCGAGGCCATCGCCGCCGACCGGGAAGAGTTCAGCGTCGAACTCGACGGCCACACCTGGACCCAGAAGCCCCAGAAATACCACGCCAAATCCCTCCAGGCGCTACGCGCCAAGTATGCCGCGGTCAGCGACACCAGCGGCCTCGACCCGATTCTGGCGCGAATCGGCTGTCTGCGCGGCCTGCAGAGCTGACCGGAGCCACGCCCCAACGGCTACAACGCCCCGGTCACGGAGGGAGACCGTTCATGCCCCGCCTGCGTTTTGGACTGAGCTACGACTTCCGCAATCCGCCCGAGTCCGGCCTGGCCATGCCACAGCTGTACGCCGAGACGCTGGAGCAGATGGTCTGGGCCGAGTCGCTCGGTTTTGATCAGCTCTGGTTTACCGAACACCACTTTGTCGAGGACGGCTACCTGCCGAGCTGGGTGCCGGTGGCCGGCGCGGTGGCCGCCCGCACTGAGCGCATCCGCATCTCGCAGGACATCTGTATTCTGCCCTTTCGCAACCCGATCAACCTGGCCGAGGACCTGGCCGTGCTGGACAACCTCAGCAACGGACGGGTCGAGCTGGGGGTCGGCATGGGCTATGCGCCGCACGAGTTCAGGGGCTTCGGCTTCCCGGTGTCGCGGCGCCTGTCCCTGATGGAAGAGGGCCTTGAGGTGTTGCGGCGCTGCTTTCGCGGCGAACGCTTCAGCTTTCAGGGCAAACGCTACGCCTTCAGCGATGTGCATATCAAGCCGGACTATGTCCAGGCCGGCGGGCCGCCGCTGTGGGTCGCGGCCATGGCCCGCAACGGAGCGCTGCGGGCCGCCCGTTTCGACTGTCACCTGCTGCCCCAGGGTCCCCGGGCCGAGGTGCTCGAGCCGTGGAGGGACGCCCTCAGCGCGGCCGGGCGCGACCCCGCGCGCTATCGGGTGGGCATCATTCGCGGCGTGCTGGTGACCGACGATCCCGAGCGCGACTGGCCGCGTATTCGAGAGGCCGAGCGAACCCGCATGCGGGTCTACAAGCGCTTCTTTGCCGAGAGCGGTCAGCCCGGCCCCCAGGACGCTTCCCGAGGCGTCTGGATTCCGCAGACCTGGATTGTGGGTGATGTCGAGACCTGCGTCGAGCAGCTGAGCGCCTTCATCACCGAGCACGGCCTGACCGATTTTGTCAGCTGGGCGGTCCCGCCCGGCTTACGTCCCCACGAGATGCATGCCAGCCTGGAACGCCTCGGCCGTGAGGTCATCCCGCGTGTGCGGGCCAGGCTTGACCGGCCGGCCGGGCCGGGCGATGCTGCCTGACCGGCCCGGCTATTCACCCGAGACGAGAGGAGCGCGCGTATGCCAGACAAACCCGTTGACCATACCGAGATACTCAAGGATGCCCCCAAGAACTGGGGCCGCTGGGGAGCCGACGACGAGGTCGGCTGTCTCAACTTTCTGACCGACGGGGAGGTCTTGCGCGGCATCCGGGCGGTCAAACAGGGCAAGACCTTCATGCTCGGCGTCCCGGTCGCCCGCCCCCAGGGCGATCCCCTGCACCCGATCCGCGCCCAACCGATCCGCACCCAGACCAACGACGAGGGCTCGTACATCAGCGGCCGGGCTCAGCCCTTCCCCGGCGGGCTCAAGTACTCCGACGACGTGATCGTCATGTTCCCCCAGGGCACGACCCAGTACGACGCCCTGGGCCACGCCTGGTACGGAGACAAGCTGTATAACGGCTACGACCCCAAAACGACGATCGGCGCGCTGCAAAAGTGCTCCATCGAGCCGATTGCCAACCGGGGCGTCATCGGCCACGGCATCCTGATTGACGCCGCCCGCTACAAGGGCAAAAAGCACCTGGAGCGGGGCGAAGGGGTGAGCCTCGACGACCTGCTCGGAGCGGCCGACACACAGGGCATGCAGATCGAAAAGCACGACATCATCGTCCTGCATACCGGCTGGCTCAACCGCTTCTACGAGGAGGGCCAGGACGCCTTTTTCCCCGACGGCGAGTTTGACGAGCCGGGCCTGGAATACAGCAAGGAGTTGGTCGAGTGGTTTCACGACATGGAGATCGCCTCCATCAGCGCCGATACGGTCGGCTGCGAGCAGGCCATCAACCCCGAGACCGGCGGGCTGGGGCTGCTCCACGCCGCCCTGCTGTGCAACCTGGGGGTGATCTTCAACGAAATCGTGTGGCTCAAAGACCTGGCCGACCACTGCGAGCAGGACAAGCAGTACACGTTCCTGTTTGCCGGCGCCCCGCTCAAGCTGGTCGGCGGCTGCGGCTCGCCGGTCAACCCGATTGCGATCAAGTAGCCCGCCCCAGGAGTCACCTCGTGCTACGGACCCTGCTTGTCGGCAGCCTGCCGCGTCCGACTTGGCTGTTCCCGCCCCAGCAGGTCTCTTCGCTCGACTGGGCTCTGGACGGCCACACCCTCCAGGAGGGCCACGACGACGCGGTGCGCCTGGCCGTCACCGACCAGGAGCGGGCCGGTCTGGACATTCTGACCGACGGCGAACAGCGCCGCCGCCACTATATCTGGGGCTTTAGCGAGCACCTTGACGGGATCGACTTCGGCAGCATGGTCAAGCGCCTCACCCGTGGCGGCCGCTACGGCCGGGAGATTGACGTGGCCCGCGTGACCGGGCCGGTCAGACGCCCGACCGCCGTGTTTGTCGAGGCTTTGCGTTTCCTGAAACGCCACACCGCCCGGCCGGTCAAAGTCACCCTGCCGGGGCCGATGACCACGGCCGACACGCTGGCCGACGAGCACTACGGCGACCAGCAACGGCTGGCCCACGACCTTGCCCTGGCACTCAACCAGGAGGCCCACGAGCTGGCCGAAAACGGCTGCGACATCGTGCAGTTCGACGAGCCGTGCTTCAATATCTTTGTCGACGAGGTCGAGGACTGGGGCCTCAGGACGCTGGAGACCGCAGCTCGGGGCGTACGGGCCAAAACCGCAGTCCACATCTGCTACGGCTACGGCGTCCCCCCGGTGCTGGCCTGGAAAAACACCAACACCGACTGGAGTCACTACAGCCGCACCCTGCCCCTGCTGCGCACCAGCAGCCTGGACATGATCTCGGTCGAGTGCGCGGCCTCGGGCGTCGATCCCTCGGTGCTGGGTCTGGCCAGGGGCAAAGACCTGATGGTCGGCGTGATCGATGTCGGCACCGAACGGGTCGAAACCCCGCACACGGTTGCCGACCGCATTCGGGCCGCCCTGGCGTATGTCGAGCCCGAGCGGCTGTACCCGTGTACCGACTGCGGCCTGGTGCCCCGCTCGCGGCAGGCCGCCCGGGGCAAGCTCAAGGCCCTGGCCGACGGGGCGCGGCTGGTGCGCTCGGAGCTGATCGCGCGTTCCATGAAAGGCATTCCACGGGTCGGCCGGCCCTCGGGTCAGGATTCATAACAAAATAGAAAACGATGTCCCGATTTCATAGTGGCTATGGTCAGAAACTTTTGTAGCCTATCGGCAGAAGTCCCGAACGCACAGGCTCAGCACAAGGTACTATCCCTCGTTCGGCTCGGCGCGGCCATCGTGTTGACCTGTCTCGCCCTGTCTCCCGTCCACGCCCAAGTCGTAGAGAAGGTGATCGACGGCGACTCGCTTCAAGTCAGGGGCGTCGGGAAAGTCCGGCTGATCGGGGTCGATACCCCCGAATGGAACGCGCCCTTCGGCAAGGAAGCGAGCAATTTCACGAAGCGCCTTGTCGAAGGCAAACGGGTGCGCCTCCAATACGACCAAGAGAAAACCGATAAATATGGACGCACCCTCGCCTATGTCTATTTGCCAAGCGGTGTCTTCGTAAACGAGAAAATTATTCGGCAGGGGTATGGCCGGCTGATAAGGCGCTTCCCCTTCCGTCACAGAGACCGTTTCCAGCGATACGAGCGCGAGGCACGGCGGGCCGGCCGGGGCCTCTGGGGCAGCGTACTCGGACGCTACGACGATAACGGCAATGGCCGCATCACCTGTGCCGAAGCGCGCCGCCACGGCATCGCGCCGGTACGGCGAGGCCAGCCGGCCTATATCTATATGCACGACGCCAACAATGACGGCATCGTCTGCCGATAAGGCTACGTTTCTCGCCCGACTGGTAGCCGTGGAAGAGATGGCATGTATCGGAAGATAACAATCATGCAGCCCTTGCCTACCATGGTCCCGTGCTGGGTCCCGGCGTCATTGTCATTGCGCAGCCCGGGAAAATTCGGGTCCGGCGATCTTGAATAGAGAGGATTCCCATGCACCGCGTCACCACACTCCTGGGCTGGTCCCTGGCCGTCCTGGCCCTGCTGAGCCTCGGCATCGCCGTCACCCTCAGCAGCTGTGCCTCGTTCGGCGCAACGGCCAGCGGCCAGCGCCAGACCCGCATCCAGACCTCGCCTCACAGCGCCGACGGTCACTTTTTCAACGCCCAGCCCCTGGGCGAGTTCAGCTGGGGAGACATCGGGCGCTTCCTGAGGCAACGCCTGTTCGGACAGCAGGTGCGCCACCCGCCCGTCCCCCTGCCGGTCGTGGCCGTTTCTCCGGCGTCTTTCAGCACGCCGCCGCCGCCCGGTCTGCGCGCTATCTGGCTGGGTCATTCCAGCGTGCTGGTCGAGATGGACGGCCTGCGCTTCCTGCTCGACCCGGTCTTCTCGGACTACGCGTCGCCGTTTCAGTGGATCGGTCCCAAGCGTTTTGCGCCGCCACCGATTGCGCTGGCCGAGCTGCCGCCGGTCGATGCGGTGCTGATCTCTCACGATCACTACGATCACCTCGACATGCGCAGCGTTCAGCACCTGGCCGGCGGGGGCAGCCATTTTGTGGTGCCGCTGGGCATTGGCGCCCACCTGGAGGCCTGGGGTATTCCGTCCGCCCAGATCACCGACCTCGACTGGTGGGAATCGCACCGTTTGGGTCAGCTGACCTTTGTCTGCACCCCGTCCCGGCACTACTCGGGACGGGGGCTGTTCAATCGGATGGAAACCTTGTGGGCGTCGTGGTCTGTGCTCGGCCCCCGGCACCGGGTGTTCTACAGCGGCGACACGGGCTTTGCAGACCATTTCCAGGATATCGGCCAACGCTTCGGACCGTTTGACCTGGGGATTTTCAAGATCGGCGCCTATGGGCCGAGCGACTACTGGCACGATGTGCATATCGACCCCGAGGAGGCCGTGCAGGCTCACCTCGACGTGCGGGCGCAGGTCCTGCTGCCGGTCCACTGGGCGACGTTCAATTTGGGCCTGCACGACTGGGACGAACCC
>JAAXHF010000585.1 GCA_012271025.1 Deltaproteobacteria bacterium
GCCGCCAGGGAAACGGAAGCTGCTGAAAAACTGGCGTCCCTTGCCGCCGCTCGTGACCAGGCCGTGCAACAGCTCCAGACCAGACTCACCGACACCCTGCGCTCGATGGACCAGACCCGCGCCGAAAAGGACCAGGCCCTGCAAGATCTCGCCGCCAGGGAAACGGAAGCCGCTCAAAAACTGGCATCCCTTGCCGCCGCTCGTGACCAGGCCGTGCAACAGCTCCAGACGAGACTCGCCGACACCCTGCGCTCGATGGACCAGACCCGCGCCGAAAAGGACAAGGCCCTGGCCGATCTCGCCGCCAGGGAAACGGAAGCCGCTGATCAACTGGCATCCCTTGCCGCCGCTCGTGACCGGGCCGTGCAACAGCTCCAGACGAGACTCGCCGACACCCTGCGCTCAATGGACCAGACCCGCGCCGAAAAGGACAAGGCCCTGGCCGATCTCGCTGCCAGGGAAACGGAAGCCGCTCAAGAACTGGCGTCCCTGGCGGCCGTTCGTGACCAGGCCGTGCAACAGCTCCGCACACAGCTCGCCAACACCCTGCGCTCGATGGACCAGACCCGCGCCGAAAAGGACAAGGCCCTGGCCGATCTCGCTGCCAGGGAAACCGCCCTGGCGGCATTGACCGCCAAGGAACGGGAAGCGACGCAGAGTTTGACCTCCCTCGGCACCGACCATGAGCGCGCCGTCAAGAAACTCCATGAGCAACTGACGCAAGCCACGGCTTCGCTGGAACAGGTCCGCACCCGGAAGGACGGGGAAATCGCGACCTTGACGGCCGAGCAGCAGAAACTTGTGAAACAGTTGGCGGATCTCGAGGCGGGGCATGACAGGGCCACCGGCCAACTGCGTCAGCAGCTCGATGAGGCCAAACGTTTGCTGGAACAGACCCGTGCCGAAAAGGAACAGGCCCTCGCTGCCTTGACCGCGGATCAGCGAGACCTCACCGAACGGTTGAGCGGGCTGGAGGCTTCCCACAGAGAGGCCGCGAGCCGGTTGCAGGAACAACTGGATCAAGCCGCGCAGTCGCTGAAGAAGGTCCGGGAGGAGAAGCAACAGGCCGAGGCCGAGCTCGTCGCCCTCAAGCAGCAGATGGAGAAGCAGACTCCCGCGGACGGTGAGGCAAGGCAGC
>JAAXHF010000587.1 GCA_012271025.1 Deltaproteobacteria bacterium
TGGAGCATCGAGGACCAGCCGTACCAGCCCGCCCTGGCGGGTTCCACCCTCGTGGTCGCCGACGCGGTTGGGCCGGTGACCGGGCTGGAAGCAAGCACCGGCAGGATACTTTGGGAAATCGACCTCGATACCGACATCACGGCGCCGGCCACCGTAGCGGGTTCCGCGGCCCTGGTGGGCGACAAACAAGGACGAGTCACTGCGCTGTCAATCGCCGACGGGTCGACCGAATGGGAAACTCAGCTGGACGGCTCGATAATAGCGTCCCCCATCGCGGCCGGCGGCATGATCTTCGTGCCCACGGCGGCTGACGGCGGGACTCTGGTCGCGTTGGCGGCTGAACGCAACTGATCTTGCGACCGGCTTGATCCTTGTGAGAGGCGCCTCAGTGGGGCGCCTCTCCTTATTTTCGTTCCTCCACACCCGCGCTTTCCCGCTTGGGCGCACGCTCAGTCGGCTATTCAAGACAATACAATCTATCGCTGACAATGATATTAAGACGCCTATAACATAACGAATTTCGTCTTTACAGGGTAGTTTATAGCGTATTAGTCTTGCCGGGATAAATCTTGCCACCGAGATTCGGTTAGCAGGTCGCACAAAATGGGCCAATAGTTGTAAAAGTCATTGCTGGTGATGATCGGAGCGATCACTTGGCCGGCTGCCTGATGCAGCGCAAACGGAGGTTAGCACCATGAAACGACGCCGCAAAACGACCCCCAGCGCCCTGATCTTGATCACTCTCTCGCTCATCCTGATGTTCGTGATGGCCTGCGGAGGCGCGGCCACCGCCCCTGCGACGGAATCCGACACATCTTCGGCCCCGGCCAGTGCGGCTACAGGAGGGCAAACAGCGCCCGCAGCCGCGCCTTCCGGAGGTTCGTCTCAGGCGGCCCAACCCACCGCCGCTGCCGCCGCGCCCGCCCAGCCGGCCGCATCTTCGGGTAGTTCCGCCGCCGCGCCCGACCCGACACCTACGGTCCAGCCGGTGGAGGTGCAAGCCCCTGAAACCGACTGGGTAACTCGTGGGAAGCATGGTCGGACCATGAAGTGGGTGGCTCGCAACAACCCCGGCTTCTGGGATGTGCATTACGGAGCGAGCCTGACCACCACCCTCACGCCTTCCGGCGTCAGGTTCAACCAGTTGGTCGAATACAACCCCGTGAACCCCGAAGAGATCATCGGGGACCTGGCGGAGAGCTGGGACGTCAGCGAGGACGGCACGGTCTACACCTTCTACCT
>JAAXHF010000389.1 GCA_012271025.1 Deltaproteobacteria bacterium
CATGAAATGGTTTACCTCGGTCGAGGACATGGAGGCGATTCCCCGGATTCGGCGTCCCAAGAATATCCACACCGCCGACCAACTCGTCGCCCAGGCCGCCCGGCTCAACTGGACCGTCGGCCTGACGGCAACAGACCTGGTCGGCAGCCAGTGCTCGGCCGTGTTGGGCCTTGCCCCCCAGGACGAGGAGTGGCGCTGCGGCAAAACCATGGCCGGAGTGTGGTTTGAGACCGAGCAGGACTCGGCCGCCCACCAGCAGGCCATGGATGTCGTGCCCTATGGCCGCTATCAGGCCCTGGCAGTCTCGCCGCTGGTGTCGGGTCGGCTCAACCCGCCGGATATCTGTCTGATTTACGCCACCCCGGCCCAGATGATCCTGCTGATCAACGGCCTGCAATGGACGGGCTATAGAAAAATGCAGTGGGGCAGCGTGGGCGAGTCGGCCTGCGCCGACTCCTGGGGACGGGCCAAGCTGACCGGGGAGCCGAGTGTTTCGATTCCGTGCTATGCCGAGCGGCGCTACGGGGGCGTGCTTGAGGATGAGTTGCTGATGGCCATGCCGCCCCACTACCTGCCGAAAGCCCTGGACGGCTTGGCCCGGCTGGCTAAGAACGGGCTGTCCTACCCCATTCCCCAGTACGGCATCCAGAGTGACGCCCGGGCGGGTTTGGGCTTCAGCTACAAAGACGCGAAGTAGGCCGTATGGTGTGAATCGAGCTCGCCTGGTGGAATAGTTCAGATTGTTGTTCTCATTCGGGAGGAATGCCTGACTCAAGGAGCAGAAACGAACGGGAAAGCGTTTGGGCATCCCTGACCCCACAACCTCAGGATCATCTGGTGTTCATTGGCACGGCGTTTGACCACTCGGCGCTTCCTGCTGCGCTGGACTCGTGTCTCGTACCACACTAGTATGGCAGTCCGGGTCAGCTTGACAATCCCCGGTCATTATTGTAATGACATTGCTATTACATATATTATGCAATAATGAGTTCCCATGCACTGAGCATCATCATTTTTCTCATCATGATGATCCGGGCAGAGTTGTGGTTTTTCTGGAAAGAGGAGAAAAAATGAACAGATATCTTTTGGCCCCGGCCGTTTTCGCCATGAGTGCGGTTCCAGCTTTTGCGCACCACCCGCTCGCCGGTGCGCCGATGGAAACACTCACCGACGGAATCTTATCCGGCATTGGACATCCGGTCTTGGGCTTTGATCATCTCTTCTTCGTCATCGCCGTTGGCATTGCGGCGCTTTACACCGGCCGCACGAAACTGGCAACGGCCGCGTATATTGGTGCGATGATGTTTGGCTGCCTGCTGATGAGTTTTGGCATTGGCCTGCCTGTCAAGGAATTTGTGATCGGCATTTCGCTGCTCGTTGTCGGCGGCGTCCTTTTGTCCGGTCGTACCACGGGTCTTGCTCCGACTGTCGGACTTTTCGCAGTTTTCGGCCTTTTCCACGGCTCAGCCTTTGGCGACACGATCGCAGCCCAGGAAGCAGGAGCAGGCGTTACCGTTCTGGTGGGCTATTTGGTCGGGCTTGGCCTGCTGCAATACGGCTTGGCGCTCCTGGCCGGATTTGTTGTTCACACTCTGCTGAAGGCGACTGAGGCGCAACATATTCATGTCCGCCTCGCCGGCGCTGTTGTTGCCGGTGTCGGCACGTTTCTCACGCTTGAGAATATCGAAGGCCTCGTCTTCAATATGTTGGGTCTGGCTGTCTAGAAAACCCAGGCCAGACCCCGGACCGGGCCCGCCGCATGGCCGAGGAGTCAGCATGACCGAAACTGCCTCATCCGTTTTGGCGAAAGGGTCGCCGACATCTCATGGCACCTTTCGGCCATCCGTACTTCACGTGTGTACGTCCTGTAGGGCACCCGGCTCTCCGCGGGAGCCACGAGAGAGTCGAGCCGGCTTCAAACTCTATCAAGAGCTTCGCGCGATGTTCCATGAGAGCCCATTGGGCCACCACGTGGAGGTCAGGTCCACCGAGTGCCTGAGCGTGTGCCCGCGCCCCTGCGGAATCGCGCTCTCGTCTCCCGGAGCGTGGACTTACCTCTTCGGGGATCAGCACCCGGGCGAGAGCGCACGTGACATCGTGGAGTGCGTCTCGCTCTACATCGATACCGGAGACGGGTTTATGCCGCGGGAGCGACGTCCGAAGCCCCTCCGCGCAAGCATACTGGGGCGTGTACCGCCATACGAGGGGGGGCGCTGATGCATCTAGCAGAAGACATGCTTCCGCTCAGCCAGGCCGTCGCGTGGAGCGCCCTGGCCTCACCCGCCGTGGTTTGGAGTCTCCGTCACTGCCCCCACTTGGTCAGACGCAGCGCGTGTGTTGACGAGCGCTGAAACGCCTGCCGTGACGCCATCCGGCCCCATCTTCGGTC
>JAAXHF010000171.1 GCA_012271025.1 Deltaproteobacteria bacterium
GCCGTCCCACCGATGGTGATGATCTCCCACGGCGTTTTGTCGGACAACCAGCCAGGCCGCCCCAAGGCGCTTCCCGCCAAGGTCAGCAGGAGCGCCAGGGCCAAGCCGGCAACGATAACGCCCATCAGTACCGCCGTTTCGTTAAGCAGCGCCTGGTCCCGGGCTTTGCCGTCCACGCCCCGCAGGGTCAACAGACGGCCCAACTTTCGTAGGGCGATGGCGCGATGTAGAACAGCCAGTCCCGCCAGGCAGACCAGGAACAGCCCAGTTGTAATGATAAGCGGCTGCCCTCCATCTGCCTGAGCCCCATTACCTTGAAATGCCGGGCCTATGAACCGCTGCCATTGCAGGCTGTTATGCCACCAGATGCCGGGCGCCTGGGGCAGCAAGACCAACAACGCGGCCAGCCAGAAGGCCAGGTTGCTCCGGCCAAGGAGCTGGAGCAGCCCGTAAATGACGGCGCAGACGAATACGCCCAGCATGAGGTCCGATGTGTCGTAGGCGGGAACGCTCCGGGCCAAGGTTGCCGCGCCAGTCGTCGCGGACGAAGCCCACTGCGAAAACGGCCATGCCGCCAGCAGCAACAGACACAACAGCAGCGCCGCCTCCGCAACCAGCAGTACTCCCAGCCAGCCCGAACTCAACCGGTCACCTGTAAGCATCCATGTGTCGCACCAAGGCCGAGATGAAGTCCTGGCGCCCCGGGTCCCATTCGATGACGCCAGCTCCGGAGCGGCGCAAGTCCCGTGCCAGCGAGCGGCTTTCCCACTGGGCCATTTCGGCTTCGACGGAGGCTATGGGCGAATCGGGATGGGTTTCCCTGTGGGCCACGTGCACCACGCGAACCTGGCCGGGTCGCTTGGACCGTCTGCGGAGGGCCGTCAGCCGCTTCACGGCGGCGACGAACCGGTCGAGACTCTCGGTTGGCTCCCCCGGCCTGGCGTAAAAGACGTCCAGCCGCGTGATGATGAAGACTTCGGGTTGCAGCCGCAACAGGAACCCTTTGCTCCACTCCACCGCCTGCAGCACGTCGTGACCGGGAGGCCCGGACTTGAGCCCGGCCAGCATTTGCGTCAGCCTGTGAAACTGCTTCTGGCCGGTTTCCGGGGGCAGCAATTCTCCGCCGTCGCCATAGGTGTTATAGGCGTAAGCTCCGACGGT
>JAAXHF010000521.1 GCA_012271025.1 Deltaproteobacteria bacterium
GTGGGCGCTCGGCAGTCTGCCGTTCGGCGTCGTGCTGTGTCATCCCTGGCTCACGCTGCTGAGCGCCTGGCTGGCCCTGGTGTGGTTTTTCATGGAATACGCGCTGGGCTTCTTCGGCGCGTCGTTTCCCCTGTTTGTGGCGGCCCAGCTGTACGTCCTGGTCAGGGGCCGACCGAGCATCAGCCTGTTTCTGACCGCTGTCGTCAGTCTTTTCTTCTGGATCGAAGCCGCGTTGTCTGTCCTGTGGGCAGACAGCTCTGGGCGACTGGAGCCGGCGGCCGAGCACGTCTTCGTCGGCGTGGCGCTGTTCATTCTTGCCCGCGCCGCCAGCCATTACTTGCAGGCCAGAGACGAGACCAAAGCCAAGGACTATGGTGCGGTGCTGTCGGTGTGGACCCTGCGCTTGGGTCTCCTCGGCCTGCTCGTGCTGAGCTTTGAGGCGCCGTGGGCCGGTCTGATCGAGGCCGACTGGAACAACCTGGGGTCAATGTGGGTCGTTGTGGGCGCGTCGATGGCAGGCGCCGTGTGGCTGGGGACCAGGGCCGCACGGCTGCCCTCGCTCCTCAGCCTGAGCCTGCTGAGCGCCGCCGCCATGCTGGCGGCGATGCTGATCGAGGATGCGGACGGTGCGGTGTATCTCCAGATCCTCGACAATATCGCCCTTGTCGGGGCGGGCACCTGGCTGATCGTTCAGGGCACGCTGCGCGGCATCTCGCACTACTTCTCGCTGGGTGTCGGGGTGATTCTGCTAACCGCCTTCCTGCGCTATGTGGACTTGATCGGCGACTACATCGGCGCCGCGCTGCTGTTCCTGGTGCTGGCCCTGGTGTTGCTGGGAGCGGCGCGGTATTGGAAAGTGCGCCAGACACAGGAAGGCCAAGCGTGACGCGCCCATATATCACAGCCGCTCTATGCGCCACCATCGCCCTGCAGTGTGTCGTCCTGCTCGGCATGGTCGTCAACGCCGCCACGCCTCTGTGGACCGGCAGGGAAATCCGCGTCAGAGCGATTCCGGTTGATCCCCGCTCGCTGTTTCGCGGCAACTATGCCCGCCTGAACTATCCCTTCAGCACCCTGCCCAAGGACGCGCTGGGCGAGCGGACACGACACCTCCGCGTCGGGGAAATCGTGTACGTGAGCCTCCAACAGGGTGAAGGAAATGTGTACGAGTTTGCCGGGGCGTCTCTCGACCGGCCGGCGGACGGTGTCTTTCTGCGCGGCCGGATTACCCGGAATACTCCACCGTACCGCGTCAGGTACGGGCTTGAAGCGTTCTTTGCCCCGAAAGACACAGCGGTGCAGCTGGAGGACGATCTTCGCAGTGGCGGTCTCGCCGTTGTGATGGTATCCGAGACTGGCAAGGCGGCGCTCAAGGATGTCATTCCGCATCCGGCTCAGGACTGAGGCGAGCCGCAGCAGGAGAGCGAGCAAGAGCGCCAGAAAGAAGGCTGGGCATGAAACGTGTTGGCATTGATGTCGGCGGAACCTT
>JAAXHF010000681.1 GCA_012271025.1 Deltaproteobacteria bacterium
CATGCACAGCCACACCCCGGTCAGGTCAATGGCCACCACCCGGTCAAAGTCCTCCTCGGTGTACTCGGCGGTCGAACACACCGGCCCCTCGATGCCGGCATTGTTGAACGCGCAGTCGATCCGGCCGTAGCTGGCGACCGTGTGTTGGACCATGGCTTCCACCTCGGCCGCGTTTGACACATCGGCCTTGATGAAGATCGCCTCGCCGCCGGCGTCCTGGATCAGCCTGACCGTTTCCTGGCCGCCCTCGACCACCACATCGGCGACCGCTACCTTGGCGCCCTCGCGGGCCATGGCCAGGCAGGTGGCCCGGCCGATACCCGAACCGCCGCCTGTGACCAGAGCGACTTTTCCGTCTAATTGACCAGCCATACTCGTACTCCTCTCTCTTCAGTTGACGTTGTCAGTTTTGTCCGCCACCCG
This sequence comes from Deltaproteobacteria bacterium, assembly GCA_012271025.1. The sequence continues at coordinate 424 of JAAXHF010000681.1, forward strand.
CAGGCTCGTGCGCAGGGCCGCCACCTCCTGGCGCAGGGCTCTGAGTTCGCGCCACAGCGCCTCGGACTCGGGCTCGGCGTGGCGTTGCAGATAGCCCGACTCCAGGATGCGGATGAATTCCTCGGCCACGGTTTCCGGCGTCCACTCGCCCTCCGGCCGATACCAGCGGTGCATCCAGTTCCACATGCCGATCAGGGCATAGGTAAACCGCTTGGGGTGAACCGGGATCAGCACGCCGGTGTTCACCCCCTCCTCGACCACTTTCTCAATCACCTGGCCGAAGGCCCGGTTGGCCTGGGTGACCGAGCGCTCCATCTCCGGCGGCAGGTTGAACAGCTCCGAGAAAAACACCTGGGCCAGCGGCATATGGGTGGCCAGGTAGTGGACGTGGTGGCGGGTGATGCGGCGCAGCTTTTCCTGGACCGGCAAATCCTCGGCCGCAATCCGCTCCAGCGCCGTCTGGGTCGAGGAAATGACCTGGTTGTACATGCGCCGCAGCAGTTCTTCCTTACTCGGAAAATACGAGTAGAACGCGGCCCGGGAAATGCCGGCGGCGACCGCAATATCGTCCAGAGTGGTGGCGTGGTAGCCGCGCTGGCTGAACATGTCGGCCGTGACCTTCAGGATTTCCTCCTCTACGGCAGCGCGTTTGCGGGAGCGTTTGCCTGTCAGCATGTCGCGTTCTTGTAGCCTGTCTGGTGCGGTCCGGGCAAGTCCCGGTTTGCTTGACACCGGTGGGGCGCTGGGCGTATACACCCTGGAGCATATAATATGGACTGCACAATCTGTAGAGCGCAGTGAAGGAGGAGACTATGTCATTACATGTTGGGTATGCCCCGGTTTTTCAGAATCCCGGCAATGCGCGGTCGGACGCCGAAGTGTATCAGGAGGAACTGCGTTTGGCCGAGTTGGCCGAACCGCTGGGTTTTGACTCGGTGTGGTCGATTGAGCACCACTTCACCGACTATACGATGTGCCCGGACGCCGTGCAGTTTCTGTCCTACATGGCCGGCAAGACGAAAAATATGAAGCTGGGTACGATGGTCATCGTCCTGCCCTGGCACGATCCGGTTCGGGTTGCCGAGCAGATCGCGCTGCTCGACCACCTGTCGGACGGTCGGATGATCCTGGGCTTTGGTCGCGGCTTGGCCCGGGTCGAGTACGAGGGCTTCCGCATCGACCAGAACGAGGGCCGCAACCGCTTTGTCGAATACGCCGAGCTGGTCATCAACGGCCTGAAAAACGGCTACATGGAGGGCGGTCTGGAGACCCAGCAGCCGCGCCGCGAGATCCGCCCGTATCCCAAATACTCCTTTGCCGGCCGCACCTATGCCGCAGCGGTGTCACCCGAGTCGATGCCGATCATGGCCAAGCTGGGCATCGGCCTGCTGGTCATCCCGCAGAAACCCTGGGAAGTCGTGCAGCAGGACTTCGAGGTCTACCACAAGGTCTGGCGCGAAGAGTACGGGGCCGAGGCCAAGCCGCCCCAGCCGCTGTGCGGGGGCTTCTTCTATGTGGACGAAGACGCCCAGCGGGCCGAGGAGAACGCCTACAAGTGGATTGGCGCCTACTACCACACCGCCATGCGCCACTACGAAATGACCGGCAAGCACTTCGGCTCGCACAAGGGCTACGAGTTCTACAGCAACGTCGGCAAGTACATCAGCAAACACGGCATGGACGGCGCGGCCAAGGACTTCGTCAAGCTGATGCCGTGGGGCACCCCGGACCAGGTGCTGCGCAAGATCGAGAACATGCGCGACATGATCGACCTGAACGGCATCATGTGCAACATGAGCTACGCTGGCATGCCCTACGACGAGGCCGAGCGCAGCCTCAGGTGCTTTGCCAAGCACGTCCTGCCCGAACTCAAGAAGTGGGACACCACCCCGCTGGTCACGCCCCAGCCGCTGACCAACATGCCGGCGCCGGCTTCCAAGGCCGCCTGAGCTGAAGGCTGAACGCTGAGTGGGTCTTCCGTTCAGCGTTCAGCCCCGACTCCTGCCCGCCGGTTTGTTGCCGGGTACACAGGAGGGGCGGGTTTGAAACCCGCCC
>JAAXHF010000692.1 GCA_012271025.1 Deltaproteobacteria bacterium
AGACAGGGATCGGGGGACTCATCGGGGCGAGCCTACTCGGGCTGGCCGCCTGCCAGCCGCCGCCGGAAGAAGCCGCGCCCGAGCCACAGCTGAGCCCACGCCAGGCGTGCTATGAGGCCTGCACCAAAACGGTTGACGCCAGCCGGGCCGCGTGTCGGGACGAGTTGCTGGAGCAGGGCGCGCTGGATCGGCTGATGGACTGCAATGTCACCGCCGACCAGGAGCTGGCCGACTGCCGGGCCGGCTGTCAGGAACAGTCCTAGCATGTCCCCGCTGCGCTGTGTCTGGCTCCTGCTCGGCGCGCTGTTGCTGCTCGGCTGCGGCCCGAGCCCCGACGACGCCCGCCGCGAGCTGGCCCTGTACGGGCTGAAGTGGGAGCAGGCGCCTTTTCTGACCTACGCCGAGTTGGGCGGCACCCGGATCGTCGAGCTGTATCTGCGGGGCGGAATGGACCCGGATGTGACCGATCCGATGGGCCGCACGGCCCTGATGAAAGCGGCCGGTGGCGGCCATCTTGAGACGGTCCAGACCCTGCTGGCGGCCGGGGCCGATCCGCACCTGAAGGATACCTTTACCAATCAGACTGCCGTCTCGCTGGCCAGACAACACGGTCACGCCGAGATCGTCAGGCTGCTTGAGCAATCGACCGAATAAGAGGTCCACCACTTGCGGGCCAGCTTCAGCTCAGCGGGACCGTTCCAATGTCTCGGTTCATCAGCCTTAGCGGCATCGTCCTGCTCCTCGCCCTCGCCGTCCTGCTGTCCGATAACCGACGCCATATCTCGGGTCGTCTCATCGGGGCCAGCCTCCTGCTCCAGGGGGTGATTGCCGGCCTCTTCCTCGCCTTTCCACCCGTCGTCAGCCTGGTTGACCTGCTCGCCCGGGGCGTGGTCCGGCTGTTGTCGTTTGCCCAGCGCGGCGGCCAGTTTGTGTTCGGTGCCCAGCTGCTCGACGCCGGCGGGCCGTGGGGCTTTATCTTTGCCGTCCAGGTGTTGCCGGCCATTGTGTTTGTGGCGGCCCTGATGTCGGTGCTGTACCACCTGGGCATCATGCCCCGTCTGGTCGGCCTGCTGGCCTGGCTGTTCAGGCGCAGCCTGGGCGTGACGGGCAGTGAGGCCCTGGTCGTGGCGGCGAATATCTTTGTCGGGCAGACCGAAGCCCCGCTGTGCGTCAAGCCGTATATTGCCGGGATGACGCGCTCACAGCTGATGACGCTGATGACCGGCGGCTTTGCCACCGTGTCGGGCGGCGTGCTGGCGGCTTATGTCGGGCTGTTGAGCCGCGGCGATCCGGCCCTGGCCGTGGTGTTCACCCACCATCTGCTGACGGCCAGTGTCCTGTCGGCCCCGGCCGCCTTTTTGATGGCCAAAACCCTGGTACCGGAAACCGAATCCGCCCCAGAGGAGAGCGGGCCGGTGCGCCCGGCTGCGGGCGACAGCCACAATGTGCTCGACGCCCTGGCCTCGGGCGCGGCCGACGGCCTGTGGCTGGCCCTGAATATCGCCACCATGCTGGTCGCTTTCGTGGCCTTTCTGGCCCTGCTGAACTGGCCTCTGGAAGCCCTGAGCGCCTGGACTCCGGTCGCCGCCTGGCGCGACCGTCTCGGCCTGCCACCGCTGAGCTTGCAGCTGCTGTTCGGTGTCGTGCTGACCCCGCTGGCCGCGACCATGAGCATCCCCTGGGAGGAGTGCCGGGTCTTTGGCGGCTTATTGGGCGAAAAGCTGCTGGCGACCGAGCTGGTGGCCTATCAATCCCTGACCGTGCTCCTGGAGTCGGACACGGCAGCCGTCAGTCGGCGCACCGCGCACATCGCCAGCTACGCCCTGTGCGGCTTTGCCAACTTTGCCGCGATCGGAGTCCAGTTCGGCGCCCTGCGGGTCCTGGCTCCGGACCGCCGCCGCGACATCACCCGCCTGGCCCTGCGAGCCATGCTCGGCGGCGCGCTGGCCTCGTGGCTGACGGCCTGCGTGGCAGCCCTGTTCCTGCCCCTTGACTAAGCCGGCTCTTTTTTGACCGGGACCAGCTGGTGCTCACGCAGCGCGTCCTGCAGGATCGGCCACAGGCTCTGCGCGTCCGGAGCGTGTTGCAGCTGGTCGCGCACCTGCTCCTGGCCTATCTCGCGGGCCAGGGCGGCCAGGATCTGGAGTTGGAGACCGTCGTCGGCCACCGGCGTGAGGAGCAGGAACACACAATGGACCGGCAGGCCGTCGGGCGCGTCCCACTCGATCCCGTACTCGGAGCGGCCAAACACCAGCAGCGGCTTGCTCAGACCTTCCAGCCGGGCGTGGGGAATGGCCAGCCCGCTGCCCAGGCCGGTGCCCATCAGCTCTTCGCGCTCGCTGACCGCAGCAAAGACACGCTCATCATCAAGACCCTCGGTGGGCGGGGCGTACTCGGCCACAGCCTGACACAGTTCCTGGATGACCGCCCTGCGGCTGGTGCCGCGCAGCCTGGCAACGAGCGCCCGGCGCAGAAAGAATTCGAGGAGATGGATTTCCTGGCGGCGGCGCACCGACCAGACCAGCCACGGGGCGACCAGCAGCGAGGAGATGATGGTCGAGAAGATAATCGCCACAAAAACCGGTACGGTCAGGATTTCGTACTCCAGGGCTACCGCCCCGACCACGATGCCGGTCACCCCGCTGGGCGTGAACGCAATGCCGATTGACACCCGGTCCACCCGCGACAGGCCCGTGCCAAAGGCGCCCAGCCAGGCGCCGAGGTATTTGCCGCCAATCGACACCACGGTCACGAAGGCGATCAGAAAGACGTCAAAATTCTCGAAGAAGTCCACCCGCAGGGCAATGCCGGCAAAATACAGCGGCACGAAAATCGCGTGGACCAT
>JAAXHF010000572.1 GCA_012271025.1 Deltaproteobacteria bacterium
GGCGATCACCCGGTTGCCGTTCGGCGGGGCGACCGCCTCGCCAATGCCGATCAGCACCCGGACGACCAGAAACGAGCCCACGATGCCGATGAACGAGGCCAGAAACAGCTCACCGGCCAGCGCGGTCACAGCGGTAAAAAACGACCACCACAGGATCGCCACAGCCATCACGCCCCTGGGACCGAAGCGGTCGCCCAGCCAGCCGCCCGGGATCTGGGACACGGCATAGCCCAACACGAAGGCGCTGAAAATCCAGCCGAACTGCACCTCGCTGAGGCCGTACTCGGGCATGATGTACTTGGCCGCAATCGAGATGTTGATCCGGTCAATGAACATCAGCACATAGGTGCAGTACAGCAGGCCGATAATCAGCCAGCGGGTCCGGGTCGGCGTAGGTGTTGACATGCTCCTCTCCGAAAAACGTCCAGACTCTAGCCCAAGAGTTCCAACCGTGGCAAGCCGGCCGTGCCCGAATTGTTGACGGCCGGGGGCCGATCTCCTAGAACGGAGTGGGGAAACATCCAGCACTCGATAAAGGAGGGCCAATCATGGCCGAGTATGACATTGTTATTAAGAATGGAACCATCGTTGACGGCAGTGGCGCGCCCGGCTTTCGAGCCGACCTGGCGGTGAGCGGGGGGCGTATCGTCGAGCTGGGCAAGGTCACGGGCAGCGCCGCGCGGGTGATCGACGCGTCTGACCTGATTGTCGCGCCCGGCTTTATCGACCCGCACACCCACTACGACGCCCAGCTGTGCTGGGACCCGCTGATCACCTGTTCGTCGTGGCACGGAGTGACCAGCGTGATCGTGGGCAACTGTGGCGTTGGGCTGGCGCCGTGCAAGCCCGCCGAACGGGATATCGCCACCTCCAATCTGGTCCACGTCGAAGCCATTCCGTATGATGTGCTGAACAAGGGCCTGCCCTGGGACTGGGAGAGCTTTCCCCAGTATATGGACGCCGCAGCCCAGCGCGGGCTGGGCATCAACGTCGGCTTTCTGGCCGCCCTGTCACCCTTCCGCCAGTTTGTGATGGGCAATGAGGCCATGGAGCGCGAGGCCACGGCGGCCGAAACCGCGCAGATTCGCAGCCTGCTGGACGAGGCGCTTGAGGCCGGCGCCCTGGGCCTGTCGCTGACCGTTCTGCCCCAGCATCTCGGCTACAAGGCCCAGCCCCTGGCCTGTCGGCTGGCCAGTCATGACGAACTGCGCGCCTACGCCAGCCTGCTGCGCGAACGCGGCCAGGGGACGATTGAGGTGGCCCTGACCAGAAAGCCCAGCGCGGTGTCCGACAGGGAGTACGCGCTGCTGGAGCTGCTGGTTTCCGAGAGCGAGCGGCCGGTCACCTGGCTCAATCTGCGCGACCGCGATGACGATCCCGAGGCATGGACCACCACCCTGGAACGCGTCGCCCCGCTGCTCGAACGTGGCAGCCGACCCCAGGTGGCGGTACGGCCGCTGGTGGTGGAGTTCAACCTGCGCAACCCGTTCCTGTTTGCCGCTATGCGTTCGACCAAGCCGGTGTTCGGCGAGGCCACGCCCGAGGATCAGAAACGCACCTATGCCGACCCCGAGTTCCGCCGCGCGTTTGGGGCCGAGCTGGAGCGCAGCACGGTCTTTCATGACATCTGGCAACGGACCAAGGTGAAGGAAGTCGCCAGCCCGGCGCTCAAGGCGGTCGAGTGGAAGACGATTGCCGATATCGCCCAGCAGCGCGGGGTGGCGCCCCTGGACGCCTTCTTTGATATCGCCCTTGAGGACGACCTGGGTCTCGACTACATGCTGCCGCTGCTCGACATCAACGAGGAGCGGGTGGCAAAAAAATTCAGTGACCCACGCACCCTGATCGGTATCTCTGACGGCGGGGCGCACGTCGACATGCTGTGCAACGCCGGCTACCCGAGCTATCTGCTGGGGACTTTCGTGCGCGACAAGCAGGCGCTGAGCGTCGAACACGCGGTGCGACGCATCACTGCCGAACCGGCCCAGTTCTTCGGCATCAACGACCGTGGCGCGCTGCGGGTCGGGCTGGCTGCGGACATCACCGTGTTTGACCTGAACACCATCGACTCCCCCGAGCGTCCGGAAGTCCGTCAGGACTTGCCGGGCGGCGGGCGGCGTCTGGTGACCCAGGCCGAAGGTATTCAGTACACCATCGTCAACGGTCAGGTCTTGTACGAAGGACAACGCCAGACCGGCGTCCTGCCCGGCCAGGTCATCCGAGGTGGGCAGCAGGTCTAGGAGAGAAGAGCCATGTCGATACAACATGTGATTTCAGCCGATTCGCATATGGTTGAGCCGGGTGACCTGTGGCTCGAACGGCTCGACCGCAAATATCGTGACGATGCCCCGCGGGTCGTCAAAAACGAGCAGTCCAAGGCCGCGCCCTACCTGTTTGTCGGACCCGGCATTCATCCGCTGACGGTGGCCGGCGTGTTTGCCGCCGGCCGCAGCGGCGATGCATTGCGCGCACACATGCAGCGCGGCTACGAGGCTGCCCGGCCCAGCGGCTGGGACCCGGTCGAGCGGCTGAAGGATCAAGACCTGGACGGCGTGGTGGCCGAGGTCTTGTATTCCAGCCTGGGTATCGTCCTGCTGGGCATGCCGGACGGAGAACTGCAACAGGCGTGTCTGCGCGTGTATAACGACTGGCTGGCCGAGTTCTGCGCCCATGACCCGCAGCGGCTGGTCGGCATCGGGCTGTACCCGCTCAGCGCCCTGCCCGACGTGTCGGAGATTGAGCGCTGCGCCAAGCTCGGCCTCAAAGGCGTCCTGATCCTGGCCTCCGACACCCTTGAGTTGCCCTACAGCGACGAGCGCTTCGAGCCCCTGTGGCAGGTGTGTGCCGAGGCCGGGCTGCCCATCTCGCTGCACAAACCCCTGGTGTCCGGCATGCCACGCACCGCAGCCCTGCCAACCCCGGCCGACCTCCAGATTCATGTCATCCACGTTGTCGAGCAGTGTCTCACCCGGATGGTGTACGGCGGCGTGTTCGAGCGTTTCCCCGAACTGAAGATGGTCTCGGCCGAGAATGACGTGGGCTGGATGCCGAACTGGGTGCATCGGCTCGACCACGTCCACGCCAAGATCCCGGATACCAGGCGCCTGCCGCTCAAACCCAGCGAGTACGTGTGGCGCAACATCTGGGGCACCTTCCAGGACGACCCGATCGGCCCGGCGACGTGGCGGTTCTTCGGCCAACATAACTATATGTGGGCGTCGGACTTTCCGCATGCCGACTCGACCTTCCCCCATTCGCTCGAGATTATTAACCAGCATTTTGCCGATATCCCGGCCGAGGTGACGCGCAATATCGTGTTTGACAACGCCAAGCGCCTGTATGGCATTGAAGTCGGCTGACAGGAGGAGCCCAATGGACATGACCGAACTCGAACAACGGCTGACCCGCATGGAAGACATGGAGGCCATCAAGCAGCTCAAGGCCGAATACTGCGACATCTGCGACGACGACCATAATCCCGACCGTATCACCACGATTTTTGCCGAAGATGGTATCTGGGAAGGCGCCGGTTTCGGCAAAGCCCAGGGGCATGCGGCCATCCGTGAGCTGTTCAAGAAATTCCAGACCCTGATCAGCTTCTCCCAGCACCAGGTGCTGAACCCGGTCATCAAGATCGACGGCGACCGGGCGACCGGTATCTGGTACTTTTTCGGGCCGTTTACGTTCTACAAGAACAACCAGGCCAAGTGGCTGGCCGCCCGCTACCAGGACGACTATGTCAAGCTGAACGGGGAGTGGAAGATTCAGCACCTGCGTGCGCGCGGACGGATGAGTACCGATTACGAAAAGAGCTGGGCCGACAAAGCCTGAAGAGCCGATAGCGGCCGGGCCCACGTCCGGCCGAGCACCCCCCATGCTGAAATATATTCTGTGGGACCACGACGGCGTCCTGGTCGACACCGAGCACTGGTACTTTGTCTCGACCCAACAGGCCCTGGCTGAACTCGGGATATATTTTGACCAGGACGAATACGTGGCGCACACGACCAGCGGTCAGACGATGTGGGAGCTGGCCAGGCAGCGGGGTGTCTCGGAGGATATCATCGCTGTCCACCGCCACAACCGGGACCGCTATTATCAGGAACGTCTGCGGACCGAGGACATTGAGATTCCGGGTGTGCTGGACGTGCTGGCCGAGCTGTCGGAGTTCTTTTCCATGGCGATTGTAACCACGGCCAAGAAGGCTGACTTTGGCCTGATCCACCAGGACCGGACGATTGTGTCCTACATGGACTTTGTTGTTGCCAACGGCGATTATGCCCGTAGCAAGCCGGCTCCCGATCCCTACCTGACGGCCCTGGAGCGCTTCGGGGCTCAGCCCCACGAGGCGATTGCGATTGAAGATTCCGAGCGCGGTCTGCGCTCGGCGGTGGCAGCGGGTCTGGAATGCATCGTGATCGAACACGCGTTCACGCAGTCCCAGGACTTCTCGCGCGCCGCCCGTGTCGTCCAATCAATCCGCGACCTGCCGGCCATCCTGCTCGGTCAAAAAACAAAGCCCATTTCAGGCTGACCGACATGTCTTTCTGGCAGGTCTCGGCTGCACCGGGCGGTCTCCTCAATCAGTCGCCTATGGCTGCCACCCCGTCACGCACCAGCGTGGCAATGGCCGCGTCGTCATAGCCCAGCTCGTGCAGTATCTCACCGGTATGATCGCCCAACTGCGGCGCAGCGGTCGGCGTGCGCTTGTCACCGGCGCTGGTGAAAATGGGGCTGTTGATGGTCGTCAGCTGGCCGTGGCCGGGATACTCCATCTCGACAAACGCTCCGGCCGCCCGCATCTGCGGATCGTCGACCACCTCGTCGCGCAGTGGCAGAGGAGCCCATTTGATATCGGCCTGTTTGAACAGGACCCGCCATTCGTCGAGATCCCGCGACTCGAACTGGCCTTGTAAAATGGCGAACAGGGCGGCCGCATTCTCCGTTCTGGCCTCGTTGCTTGCAAACAGCGGGCTGGTCGCCAGCTCTGGCTGACCGAGCGCCTTGCACAGATTGGGAAACTCCTTGTCCGGGTCGAGCAGGACGGCCAGGAAGGCTTTGCCGTCACGGCTCCGATAGCCGGCCGCCAGCGGGTTGGGAGGCGTGCCGTCGCTGCGGCGTTCCGGGAATGTGGCGTTGCAGAATTTGGCCTGCAAGTCACAGGCGTTGGCCCAGGCGCCGCTGGCCAGCAAGGAAGTCCCGACTTTCAGGCCCCGTCCGGTGCGTTCGCGCTGATACAGGCCGAGCATGATCGCGCCGAACAGCGACACCGAGGTCGGGTGATCGCCCATGCCCGGCCGTGGGCCGCCCGGCGTGCCGTCCATGCCGACCACGCTCATCATCAGACCCGAGCGGGCCCAGTACGCCAGCGCGTCAAAAGTCGGCGCGTCGGCGTCCTCGCCCGTGTCGCCGTAGCCGGTCAGGTGAGCGTAGATGAGCCGCTCGTTCTCGGGCTGCAGGTGATCCCAGGTCAGCTGGAACTTGTCGAGCAGCGGGTGCTGGTAGTTGGTGACAAACACATCGGCGGTCTTGACCAGACGGATGAGGACATCCCGGCCCTGGGGCGAGGCGAGGTCAAGGGCGACGCTCTTCTTGTTGCGGCTGGTCAGAATCCAACCCCAGTTGAGGTCGGCCTGGGCAAATCCCGGTAAATCAGACATGGAGCGGTAGAGATCCCCGCCTTGGGGTCGCTCAATCTTCAACACCTCGGCCCCGAAGTCCGACATGATCGTCGCCGAGGCCGGCCCGGCGACATAGGTTCCGCAGTCGATAACCCGCAGTCCCGATAGAATTCCGTCGTGCATATGCGTCTCCCTCTTCGACTGAATGTGAGGTTCCTGCCCAGGCCTGCCCGGTCTTTTCTCCTCTCCCCGAGGCGAGAACACGTCAGTGTGCAGGAACCCGAGTCCGGGCCATTCTGCCAGTAATCACGCGGCTCGCCAAGCTTCCGGATTGCCCCCGAGAGACTCCCTTATGTCGCCTGGGCGACGGCTTGCCGTGTCCCGGTCGCCGTGCTAGGCTCAGGACCTATAAATGATTC
>JAAXHF010000098.1 GCA_012271025.1 Deltaproteobacteria bacterium
ACCGTCGGCCTGTCGGCCGAGCAGTATGGCCGTGCCTTTGGTGAGCCCACGCAGCTGCTCAGACGGAGCGGTTTGCGCGACTTTGTGGCGAGCGATCTCAGCCCGCCTGCCTGACGTATGGAGACGACACGATGTCTTTCTTTTCAGTCGCCATCGGAAAAGACCAGTTGCGTTTCACGGCCGCCCACTTCATTGCCTTTCCGGGGTTTCGAGAGCCGCTACACGGTCATACCTATCAGGCCCAGGTCACGGTCAGCGGACCGGTCGGACCGGACGGCTATGTGGTCGATTTCCTGGTCCTCAAGAAGATTGCCGAAGAAGAATGTGCCCGGCTCCATTTTCGGACTCTGTTGCCCGACCGTAGCGATTGCCTGGACATTGCCGAGCGTGACGGGCAGGTCGAGGTCAGCTGCGAGGACGGCAGCCGTTTTGTGTTGCCGCGCCAGGACGTGTGTCTGTTGCCGATTGTGCACTCGTCTTCGGAAGAACTCGCCCAGCACCTGGTGGCGCGCCTGCGGCAGCGGCTGCGTAGCGAGCGCAACAGTATCGAAACCATTGAGGTCAGCATTGAGGACATCCCCGGTCAGCTTGCGGTGTGCCGCGAAGCCTTTGGGGAGACCGGATGAGCCGGGCCTGGTGGGCCGGGCTGTGTCTGATGCTATCGACTGGGCTGGGTTGCGGCCCCGAGCTGCCCGAGGCGGAATCCGCAGCCGCCCAGGTCTATGTCCGGCGCTGTTCGGGCTGTCACCGCGTGTATCACCCGGGGCTGCTGACGGCCCAGATGTGGGACTTCATGTTGACCCGGATGGATGATGAGCTGCGGCGGCTGGGCAGACCGCCGCTCCAGGGGCACGAGCGGCAGGCCGTGCGCGCCTATCTGCACAAGCACAGCGGCGGGTAGGGACAGGCCCCTGTGCCTGCCCGGTTCGCGTGTTCGCCCGTCCCCGCAGTCGATCCCTACGGGTTGGGCTGCAAATTGTACTGATCGTACAGCGCTGGCAGCTCCAGGGTGGCCTTGGCTCGATCTTGCAGTTGGCGCAGATGGGCGCTCAGCGCCTGCTGACACGGACTGTCGGCCAGGCAGTCCTGGAATGGGGCGGGTGCGACGGTCATGGCCCGCTGGAGGGTCTGCAAGACCCAGGCGGCCTCGGTTTTTGCGACCGGTGGCGCGGGCGGGCTGGACGGTGGAGCCACCGCGACCGAGGGGGGTGGCGGGGCCGGACTTGGTGGGCGGGCGGCGCTTGGACCCGGGTCGTTTGAGGAAGCGGAGGAGGAGAACGACGGCAGGCGCGAGGTCGAGCTGCCCGGAATGACCGTGCCAATCGCTCCAAGCACGTCGCGCTGTTGCTGAACCGTACAGCTGGTGAGGAGGAACAGGCTGCCGAGCCACAGGCAGATGTATCGCATGGTGGTACTCCCTCGGGCTGGACCGGGCCCGCTGACCTTGACTTGCGTGCGTAAACAGCAGACTGTCTAGCACATATGGAACACAAGCACACCTATCCGGAAGCCCTGGAGACCCTGCTGAGCCGTCTGCCCGAACTTGAGCTGGTGCTGGGGCCCCAGGCCAAGGGGGGCCTTGAGGCGGTCCAGCGCTCGCTGCAACAGGCGGTTGCCCTGCGGGCCGACGGCGACGTGCCGCGCGCCGTGTCCCACGTTGCGACGGCCATGGACCGTCTGTCTCAGCTGGCCGACGGGCTGGGGCCGCAGGAGGCGATGATGATGCGGATGCTGACCGAGCAGTTTCGTCAGGCCCTGCTCAGCGGGCACGACAGCGAGGCACGCCGGGTGTCCAACCTCATGCGTGACAAGTCGGGCACGACGGTCCGCAAATAATTTACAAAATATACCGCGACAGATCCTCGTCTTTGACAATCTCTTCGAGCTTGTCTCTGACGACCTGGGCGTTGATAGTGACTTCCTGCCCGTCAAGCTCCGGGGCGTCGAAGGACAGATCCTCGACCAGACGTTCGACTACGGTATGCAGGCGACGAGCGCCGATATTCTCGGTCCGCTCGTTGACGATGGCGGCGATCCGCGCAATCTCTTCGACGGCGTCGGACACAAAGGCGAGGGTCACGTTCTCGGTCGCCAGCAGGGCGCTGTACTGGGTCAGCAGGGCGTTCCTGGGCTCGGTCAGGATGCGGATGAAGTCGTGCCGGTTGAGGGCGTCGAGCTCGACCCGGATCGGAAAGCGGCCCTGGAACTCGGGAATCAGGTCGGACGGTTTGGCGGTGTGGAAGGCGCCCGAGGCGACGAACAACACATGGTCGGTGCGGACCATGCCGTATTTGGTGTTGACCGTGCAGCCCTCGACCAGGGGCAGGAGGTCGCGCTGCACGCCCTGGCGCGAGACGTCCGGGCCCTGGGCGTGGTCGCGGCCGGCGATCTTGTCGATTTCGTCGATGAAAATAATGCCGGTTTGCTCGACCCGGCGGATCGCCTCGCGAACCACCGCTTCCATATCGACCAGCTTGTCGGCCTCTTCCTGGGTCAACAGCTCGACCGCCTCGGGCACCTTGAGGCGCCGTTTTTTGGTCTTCTGGGGCATGATATTGGAGAACATTTCTTTGAGCTGGTTCTCCATGTCTTCCATGCCCTGAGGGGCCATGACCTCAATGAAGGGTGAGGCGGGCCGCGTCAGCTCGATTTCGACCTCGCGCTCGTCGAGTTTTCCCTGGCGCAGCATGCGACGCATCTTCTCGCGGGTGGCCTGTCCCGGCTGCTGGGTCGGGTCGTTGGTGTCGTGGCCGTCGGTCTGGCCGTCGAGCAGCGCCCGCAGGCGGG
>JAAXHF010000591.1 GCA_012271025.1 Deltaproteobacteria bacterium
ATACGTCACAGCGTCAGTGGGTATTAAAACCATTATTAAATGTGGGCGTCAAAACGTACTGCGGTCTGAGCGGCGCTTGTGCTGACCTGCCGTCGAAACCGCTGGGAGATCTACCACGGAGTGCAGCTCATGCGAACCTTGGCCCTGGTGTCATGGAAAGGCGGGACCGGCAAGACCACTTTGGCGTGCAACCTGGCCGAGCGCGCCGCTGCGGCCGGCCTGGTCACGACGCTGTGCGACTTCGACCCCCAAGCCACCTGCCTGAGCCACTGCCAGATGCGCGCCTAAGGCGAATCCGAGGCGCCGGTCATCAACGCGGTGCGCGGTGCCCTTAGCGTGGAAGGTATAGCGGCCTTCCAGGAACGCGCCACAAGGTTCTGCCGACCGGCAACCCCGCTCTGTTCAGCCCCATGCCGACCCGGCGTATCGGGTCCGCCCACCGTACAAGTTCACTGCCCTGGTCTGATTCAAAAGGCGGAACCCAATCGGGAGGTTTGCCGGCCTCATACCGTTTAAGAGCGCCGGCTACTCGTCCAGTGTCCAATCCAGTTCGTCCGCTGGGGCCGGTGGCTGGCTATCGTTGGGGGATCGCGCCAACGCCCGCGGCGTGATGACCTGTACTTCGGCGTCCTCCGCCTGCCGTTGGGCTTCCGGAATGACCTGTGAGCCGACCACGGCAGCAATGGCGCTGGCTTGCGTGATGGTTGCCAGGATGTCGGCGCGGGCGCGGGCTCTGGTGACGTCTCTGCTCCCAATGGAGTTGGATACCTCGATGGCAACGTATACCGTCTCCCGGGTGGTCTGGCGTTGTGCCGACAGGATGATGTCGGCCGCCCGCAGCTGGGTTGCCTGGCTGGCGGTGATGATGCCGTCGTCCTGGGCGTCGTCGATCCAGTCCTGGGCGTCCTCGGCCATGATCTGCATGGCGCTCTTGACCACGCGAACTCGACGCAGGCGAAGTCGTTGCGGCGCTATGTTGGTGATCTCGGCGTGGACTCGTCTCTCCAGCCTTTCGCCCCGGCTGTGGTTGGCCTCGTCGGTAAGCCATTTCTGCCCGGTCTTGAGTTCCCCTACATCGCCCTTGAGTTC
>JAAXHF010000226.1 GCA_012271025.1 Deltaproteobacteria bacterium
CAGTATTTTTGAGACCGCTTCTAGTCTTTTTGTGGCTATGGTGTCGCAGTGCGTTCTGTATACGGGTTTTTCCGAGCTGTTTGTACTCAGCGCAGAACATCGCGACGGGCTGCAAAGCATGCTGGTCTTTCATGGCCTCACGTTCCTGATATTCTCCGCCTTATTCATTGCTCGGAGGTAGGGTCAAGCTCAATGGAATGCAGAGTGGGCTGCGGGGCGTGCTGCATCGCCCCGTCAATCTCATCCGCCATCCCGGGTATGCCGGACGGCAAACCGGCCGGGGTGCGCTGCGTTCAGCTGAGTTCCGACAACCGCTGTCTGCTGTTTGGAAGACCTGAGCGGCCGGCGGTTTGCCGCGACCTGCGTCCCTCCGAGTCCATGTGCGGCCGGACAGCCGGGCAGGCCTACGCCTACCTGGCGCGTCTGGAACGGCTGACCGAGCCGGACAGAACCACCTGAGCCCCGGAGCGGCGCAACACAGGGGGAAGCTATGGCAGACTGGCGCAGTGTGGGACAGCCCGTCGCCCACGTCGAAGGGCCGGACAAAGTCACCGGCCGGGCGCGCTATACGGCCGATATTAGCCTGCCCGGCATGCTGTGGGGCAAGTGTCTCCGCAGCCCGTTTCCGCACGCTCGCATCCGGTCAATTGATGTGTCTCAGGCCGCAACCCTGCCCGGCGTCCACGCGGTGGTTACCGGGGCGGACTTGCCGAACCGCCGGCTTGGCCGCTTCTTTTTGGACATGCCGGTTCTGGCTCGGGACGTGGTCCGCTTTGTGGGCGAAAAAGTTGTGGCTGTGGCGGCCGAGTCTGCCGACATCACCGAAGAAGCGTTGACCCTCATCGAGGTTGAGTACGAGGAACTGCCGGCCGTGTTTGACGCGCTCGAAGCCATGCGTGACGACGCCCCCCGGGTGCACGCCGACACCAGTGGCTACGCGTACCCGCCGATCCCGGATTTCGTTCACCGCGGCGACGACCGGCTGTTCCCGGCCGTCCCCAATGTGGTGTCGCAGGTGCGCTATAGCCACGGCGATACCGAGGCCGGTTTTGCCCGTGCCGACCGGATTTTTGAGCACACTTTCAGCGTCCCGCCCGTCCATCAGGGTTATCTCGAACCGCACGCCAGCGTCGTCCACATTGAGCCGGACGGCAAGGTCCAGCTGTGGCTGTCGAATAAGACGCCATTCATTGCCCGGGCGCAGTTCGCCGCCGGAATCGGGCTGGCTGAAGACCGGGTGTGTGTCAACACCGCACCGCTGGGCGGGGACTTTGGCGGCAAAGGCTCGCTGATGGACAGCGTGGTGTGTTATCACCTGGCCGCCCGCTCCGGTCGGCCGGTCAAGATGGTCATGAGCTACACCGAGGAGCTGATGGCCGGCAACCCGCGCCACGCCGCGACAATGACGCTCAAGACCGGGCTGGACGCCGGGGGACGTATCACCGCCCGACAAGCAAGACTGGTCTTCAGCTGCGGGGCGTATGCCGCGTTTACTCCCCTGCACACGGTCCACGGCGGTGTCCACGCAGGCGGGCCGTACCGTATCCCACACGTGGATATCGAGGTCTTACGGACCTATACCCATACCGTGCCGGCCGGACATATGCGGGCGCCGGGTGCACCACAAGTCGTGTTTGGGGTTGAGAGCCACATGGACTGCATTGCCCATGAACTGGGTCTCGACCCCTTGGAGTTCCGTTTGCGCAATGCTCTGCGGGAGGGCGACCGGGCACCGCTGGGTGAGGAGTGGCGCACGATTCGGTGTACAGAAACCCTGCGGGCTGCGGCCGACAGTGCCGGCTGGGAGAGCGATAAGGCGCCCGGAGTCGGCCGTGGAATCGGCCTGTACGACCGGGAACCGGGCGCCTTTGGTCCGTCGAGCGCGACCCTGAGCCTCAACCCGGACGCCAGCCTGAGCCTGATGACCGGAGCGGCCGATACGGGCACGGGTTCCTTTACCGTTTTGCAACAGATCGTGGCCGAGGAGTTCCAGCTGCCCCTGGAACGGGTGCGGGTCGTACAGGGTGATACCGATACCGCAGCCTGGGAGGTCGGGGCCGGGGGCAGCCGTCTGACCCATATGGCCGGCCAAGCCACCCTGCTGGCCGTCCGCGCCCTCAAGGCCGCCCTCATTGACCTGGCCGCCCGGCAGATGGGCTGCGCGGCCGACACCGTCCAGCTCCAGGCCGGTCAGTTTCTCGCTCCAGACGGCCAGCGCCTCGATCTGCACACCTTTGCCGCCCGGGCTCAGGACCAGCTGCCCGTGTCGCGGCTTGGCAGCTACGTCCCGGACCCGGTTGAGGTGACCTCGTTCTGCGCCCAGATCGCTGAGGTGGAGGTTGACCCCCAGACTGGCCAGGTCAGCCTGCGCAAGCTGACCAGCGCCCATGACGTGGGCACTGTTCTCAATCCGCTCACCCACCAGGGTCAAATTGAGGGCGGGGTCGCCCAGGGCCTGGGGCAGGCCCTGACCGAACACCTGCTGATCCAGGACGGTGCGGTGAGCAGCCTCAACCTGGGCGATTACAAACTGCCGACGAGCATGGACATGCCCGAACTCAAGACCGCCCTGGTCGAGAGCCGGTCCGGTCCGGCGCCGTATGCCGGCAAGGCGGTCGGCGAGCACAGCAACGTCGCTATTCCTGCGGCAATCGCCAACGCCGTGTTCGACGCCGTTGGGGTGCGTCTGAACGATCTGCCGGTGACGGCCGAGAAAGTCTACCGCGGCTTGCAGCGTCGAGCCGCCCGGACGGGCAAGGATACTGCACCATGAAAACGCTGCACCTGTGGGTGAACGGTGAGCCGGTCAGCCGTGAGGTGGTCGATAACCGGCTGCTGATCGACTTTCTGCGCGACGACCTCGGCCTGACCGGCACGAAAGAGGGCTGTAGCGTGGGCGTATGCGGGGCGTGTACGGTGCTGGTTGACGGCCAACCGGTCAGCGCGTGTCTGAGCCTGGCGGTATCGGTCGCCGACTGCCGGCTCGTCACGATTGAGGGGCTGGCCGAGGGCGACCGGCTGCATCCACTCCAGCGCGCCTTTCTCGAATACGGCGGCTTTCAGTGCGGCATCTGTACCTCGGGCCAGATCATGGCTGCCAAAGCCCTGTTGGATACGAACCCGCACCCCTCCGTCGAAGAGATCCGGTCCTGGATGATGGGCAACCTGTGTCGTTGCACCGGCTATTACAAAATTATCGAGTCGATCCAGGCGGTGGCCGAGGGCAAGGTGTCGGCGTGAGCCCTTTTGAATATATCGAACCCGCAACGCTTGAGGAGGCGCTCGACGCCTTGGCTCGCTACGGCGACGAGGCCAAGCTCATTGCCGGCGGCACCGGGCTGGTCAACCTGATGAAACAGCGGCTGGTCCAGCCGGCCTATCTGATCGGTCTGCGCCGGCTCGGCCGGACTGAGGGGTTGGCCGAGATCGGCCAGAGCGACCCATCCGGCTCGGCTCAGGCTGTGCGGCTCGGTGCCCTGTGTACCCACCGCGCCCTCGAAGCTTCGCCGCTGGTACGGACCGCCTTGCCCGTGCTGGCTGAAACCTTTGAGCGCGTTGCCAGTATCCGCATCCGCAGCGTGGCGACCCTGGGCGGCGCCCTGGCCCATGCCGACCCCAACCAGGACCCGCCGCCCAGCCTGATGGCGCTCGACGCGCGGGTGTGCCTGCGCTCCAGCCACGGCCGGCGGGAGGTGGGCATTGAGGAGTTTTTTGTCGATTATTACGAAACCGTCCTGGAGCCGGACGAGATGGTCACCGCCGTCATCGTGCCCCGCCCACCCGCCGGCTCGGGCGCCAGCTTTCTCAAGTTCCTGCCCCAGACCCGGGACGATTACGCCACGGTCGCGGTAGCCGCTCGGTTGACGCTCGACAATGATCGGATTGCCCAGGCCCGGGTCGCCCTGGGCGCGGCCGGCGCAACACCGCTGCGCGCCAACGCGGTTGAAGCCGCCCTGCAGGGACAGCCGCCAGTGCCGACTGTCATCCGAGACGCCGCCGCACTGGTGGCCGAGGCGGTCGACCCGAGCGACGATTTCCGTGGCTCGGCCGACTACAAGCGGGACATGGCCGTGGTGTTCGTCCAACGGGCGCTCGACCACGCGCTGGGGCGAGCCCAGGCCGGGCGGGAGCAGGAATGAAGTTTGAGCAGCGGTGCAGGCTGGCGGTCGCCCGAGACCGGCTGTGGGATTTTTTGACCAACGTCCCGGACATGGCCGGCTGCGTGCCCGGGGCGGAGCGGCTGGCGGTCAAACATGACGGCCCGGGCGAACAATACACCGGCCAGCTGCGGGTCAAGGTCGGCCCTATCGGGCTACGCTTGCAGGGAGTGATGACGGTCCAGGAGAAGGATCGGCCCGCGTGGCGGATCGTATCGCAGGCCGAGGCCAGGGACCGGCGGGTTGGGGGAGGGGTCTTCCTCACGGTCTGCATGACGCTGGACGAGACCGAAACCGACGCAACCGAGCTGCGGATCGTGTCGGAGGTGCGGCTGATGGGCAAGCTGGGCGAATTCGGCCAGGCGGTGATCCGTCGCAAGGCGGATCGGCTGGTGGCGGAATTTGCCCGGAATGTTGCCGCCCGTTTCGGGTCCTGACTCCAGCCGCACCCGTCTGCCAGCGTTCACCGGGTCAGTTTGGTTCCGGGAGATCGTAGCCTGCGGACTGCCGAGCGCCGGCCGGCGCGACAGCCGGCAGAGCAAACCAGCCCTGGGTGCGCTGGCAGACACGGACCAGCAGCAGCATGACCGGCACCTCGATCAAGACCCCGACAACTGTGGCCAGGGCTGCGGCGGAGGACAGCCCGAACAGCATGGTGGCCGTCGCAATAGCAACCTCGAAGTGGTTTGAGGCGCCGATCAGGGCCGACGGTGCGGCGTCCTGGTAGGAGAACCTCAGCACTCTGGCCAGCCCATAGGTCAGGCCGAAAATGAGCACAGTCTGAATGAACAGCGGAATGGCAATCCACACAATGGTGAGCGGATTGGCCACGATGACCTCGCCCTTGAGCGAGAACAGCACAACCAGGGTCAGCAGCAGGGCCAGGATGGTAACGGGCGTGAGCAGGGGCAGAAAGCGCTCCGTGAACCAGGCTTCTCCCTTGGCCCGTATGAGCCAGTCTCTGGAAAAATACCCGGCCAGCAGCGGCAGGACGACATACACGCCGATGGACAGCATCAGGGCCTGCCACGGCACCGGCAGCCGGCCGATCCCCAGTAAAAACCCGCCCAGCACGCCGTACAGCACCAGCATGGTGAGCGAGTTCAGGGCGACCATGACCAGGGTCAATCCGCTATTGCCCTGGGCCAGATAGCCCCACACCAGCACCATGGCCGTACACGGCGCCACGCCCAGCAGAATGCAGCCGGCCAGATAGCTCCGCCACAGCGGCACGGCCAGCATCTTGACCCCGTCGACCAGCACAACCTCTCCGGCCCCGTACGAGCTGCCGACCGGGAGCGACAGGCCGAGCGGCATCTTCACATAGTCGATCGCCTCCGGGCCAATAAAAGTCTGAAATAGACCGCCCAGGCACAGGGCGGCAATGGCGTACATGCTAAAGGGCTTGATCGCCCAGTTGACAAACAGGGTCAGGCCGACCGGCTTGGCGTTGCGGCTCGCCGTCGCCACTTTGGCGAAGTCAATCTTGACCATGATCGGATACATCATGAAGAACAGACACACCGCGATCGGAATCGACACCACCGGAGCGTCGCCGACATACAGCGCCATGCCGTCCAGAGCGGTTGCCAGACCGGGAACGGTCTGGCCCAGGCCGATACCGCCAAGAATGCACAGGCCGACCCACAGGCTGAGGTAACGTTCAAAGACGGACATGTCCCGGCTTGAGGGCCGGGGCGGGCTGGTCGAGGGTGCCTGTGCCATGAGTAGAGCCTTTAGCGACAACAGGTGGCGGACGGTTTGGGCTTGGCGGCCGGTGTGTCACGCCGGGGCGACGCCCGGAAGACCTCGGTATCGCCGTGAAACTTGTAGAACTCCCACAACAGGCCCTCGGGGTCTGTGGAGTAGACCGTGCTCTTGTTGGCGTAGCAACAGGTCTCGTCCCGAATGACCTCGTCGGCCAGGCCCTGGGGTTCCAGGCGGGTCAGCGTGTCTTCGACCTCGTCTGTGTCCATCTCAAAACCGACGTGGTTGAGCCGCTCGGTGGCGTTCGGGTTTTCGAGCAGGACGAGTTTGATCGGGGGTGAGTCCACCGCAAAATTGGCATAGCCGGGTTTGCGCTTGTTGACCGGTGCGCCCAGCAGCTTGGAGTAATACGGAATGGCCTCATCAAGATTGCGTACGTTCAGGGCGAGTTGGAATCGCATGGTCTTCTCCTTTCCCTCTATCGCCTCAACAGCACACGGGCTGAGAGGGTTCTTCGGCTGCCACACCTTGGCAGCAGTTTTCGGTCAGGAACGCGACTAGGGCGTTCATCGTTGCAAAGTTGGCACTGTAGATGAGCGAGCGACCCTCGCGCCGACATGAGACCGTGTCGGCGTGTTTGAGTTCCTTGAGATGGAACGACAGGGTCGCGGCCGGAATGCCGAGGGCCTGTCCGATAGCGCCTGCGGCCAGGCCCGCCTTTCCGGCCCGAACCAGCAGGCGGAAGATGTCGAGCCGGGTTTCCTGGGCCAGGGCTGACAGGATGCTGACGGCGACGTTGTTTTTCATATTTCCAATATAATGAAAATATTGAAGATGTCAAGCCGCTGTTCGTGAAATGCCGCCCGGAGCGAGGGGGACGGCTTAGAACGGCTCTTTATACGGCCGCAGGTCGACTTCGAGTGACCAGGCGGTCGGGTGCTGGGTATGCAGATACCAGTAGGCGTCGGCAATGGCGTCGGTGTCCAGCATGCCGTCCGCGCCCTTGCGCGTTATGTAGTCGGGGAAACGCGAGTGGATCATATCCCCGTTGACACCGCCGTCGATGATGACATGGGCGACATGAATGCCCTTCGGCCCCCAGTCCCGGGCCATGGTCTGGCACAGGGCGCGCAGGCCGGCCTTTGCCGACGCGAATGAGCCAAAGGGTGGCTTGCCGCGTAGAGAGCCGGTTGCGCCGGTGAACAGCAGCGTGCCCGTGCCACGTGGCAGCATGCGCCGGCCGGCTTCCCGGCCGACCAGAAAGCCGCCAAAACAGCCGACCCGCCAGACCCGCTCAAAAAACTCGGCATCCATGTCCAGGATGTCTTTCATGAAGTTATTGCCGGCGTTATAGACCACGACCTCGAGCGGACCGTGCCCGCTTTGTTCCGCGCTATCAAACAGGCGAATGACCTCGGCTTCCTTGGTGGTGTCGGTGATGACACTCGTTGCCGCTCCGCCGGAAGAGGTGATGGCGTTGCGGACCGCGTCGATCTTTTCGGCCGTCCGGCCGGCGATAAAGACATGGTAGCCTGCCCGGGCAAAGCGCTTGCACACCGCTCCGCCAATGCCGATTTCCGCACCAACCCCAACCACAATCGCCGTTTTGGGTTCGCTCATTCCGCGTCCTTCTCGTGTCACATACGGTTCTCAGGCGCCGGCACTGGGGCGCTGCTTGATCGTTTCGTACCAGCGTGTCAGGTGCGTCCAGGCCGGGTCGAGCTGAAAGTCCGACTGGCCAATAAAGTCGATGCCGACCATCAGGCTGATGTCGGCCAACGAAAAATTCTCCGTCAGCCACTCGGAGTGCTGGAGATGGGCGTCGAACAGGCTGAGGCGGCCTCTGAGCACGCCGCCGGCCTCCTCCACTACCTTGGGATTCTGCTCAACCCCGCGCGCCGCAAAATACGGGCTGGAGTGCAGAAAACGCCGCGTGCCCTGGAGAATCACCCCCAGTTCTGCCCGCCGTTCCCAGGCGCGGACCAGAGCCCGGCTGAGGGGGTCGTGGCCCAGCAGCCGGGGCGCGGGGTGGAGTTCTTCCAGATATTCGATGATAGCCAAGGATTCCGGGATGACCGTGCCGTCGTCAAGTTCGAGGATTGGGATGGCGCCGAACGGATTGCGTTGCAGAAACTCCGGGCCGCGTTGCTCGCCGCCCAGCAAGTCAACCGGGCGCAGGGCCAACTGAATGCCCTTTTCGGCACAATAGACACGCACCTTGCGGCAGTTCGGCGACAGTGGATGATCGTACAGCTGCATGCGGCCTCCTCCCTATGCGTCCCTCCATGTGTCCCAAAACGGGCTGGAATGCAAGCGCGGCCGCCTTTTCTTGTGTTGGGCTTGGGGGCGTGGTATGGCCGGATGCAGACTGATGAGGAGGGATGCATGAGCCAGCCGACGGTGATTTCGAGCGATTCGCATATTGTTGAACCCCCCGACCTGTACACCCGCGGCATGCCGGCCAGGCTGCTGGACCGGGCGCCGCTGGTCAAACGCTATACGACCGAGGACGGCAAGGAGGCCGACGCGTGGTTCCTCGGCGACGTGCAGGTCGCCACGATCGGAGCCGTCACCCAGGCCGGACGGCGCTTTGAAGACGCCAGCACGCAGGATTTTGTCAGCATTTGGGAAGATGTCAGAGAGGGCGCCTACCAGCCCCAGGCCATGCTGACCGAGCTTGAGATGGACGGGATTTGGGGCGCGGTGCTCCAGCCCAGCCAGGGCCTGTTCTGGTACCACCTGGAAGACACCGAGCTGCTGTCGGGGATTTGTTACGCCTACAACAGCTGGATCGCCGATTTCTGTCGGGCCAATCCCGGGCGGCTGCGGGGCATCGGCATGATTAATGTCGACGATCCCCAGGCGGCTGGGGCGGAACTCAAACGGTGTGCCGAGCTGGGGTTGGCCGGGGCCTTCATCCCGGTCACACCGCTGCCGGGACAGCCGTACCGCGACCCCGTGTACGAGCC
>JAAXHF010000614.1 GCA_012271025.1 Deltaproteobacteria bacterium
TACGGCGGATGGGGTTACGCCCACCTAGTCAAGAACGTGGTGCCCATGCTGAGTCGCGGCGGACTCAGCGCCGAACAGCTCGACACTTTGATCGTGGCGAACCCCCGGCGCGTGCTGACCTGGGGCGCGCCGGTGTAAACGCGAGCATGACTCGAAAACGAGCCCGAGGATATTCGCGTCCGTGAGAGGAGGCAAAGGATGGCCGGTAGACTGACGGATAAAATCGCTATTGTGACCGGTGGCGCTTCAGGGATTGGGCGGGCGACAGTGCTCCGCTTTGCCGAAGAGGGGGCCGCGGTCGTGGCCGCCGACCGGAACCCGGGCGGTCTGGAGCAGACCAAAAGCCTGGCGCAAAAGATCCGCCCGGATATCGAGACCGTCACCGTAGACGTGTCCAAGCTGGATCAGGTCGAGCGTATGGTTGACACGACGGTCGAGCGTTTCGGTCGCCTGGACGTCCTGGTCAACGCGGCCGGGGTCCTGATTCTGACGCCACCGCTGGCCGAAGTAGACGAACGACACTGGGACCTGATGATGTCCACCAACCTCAAAGGGCTCTTCTTTTGCTGCAAAGCCGCCATCCCGGCCATGCTGCAAAACGGCGGCGGCTCCATCGTCAACATTGCCTCCATGGCCGGTGTCCAGGCCTACAGCCAATCCCTGCCCTATGCGGTCAGTAAGGCCGGCATCATCCATCTCAACTCGGTTGCCGCCAGCCAATACACCTCTCAGGGCATTCGGATGAACTGCATTGCCCCTGGTTTTGTGGACACCCCGCAGGCGCGCGGCAGCACCCAGAGTACGGAAGCCATAGAGAAGGCGGCCCGCTATCATCCCCTGGGACGGATTGGCCGGCCCGAGGAGATTGCGAACACGATTCTCTTTCTGGCCTCGGACGAATCCTCCTACATCAGCGGTTCGACCTTTGTCGTGGACGGGGGTTCCTGGTCGGTTGCCAGCCGGCTCTAAGGGGGGAGTATGGAAAAGCTCATCGAGATTACCAATCAGGCCGTGGCGGATTACGGCTTTCGGCAGATCGTCCAGTGGAGCCCCGAGGACATCGCTGCCCAGTGGCTGCTCTCAACCCGTGAGGTCGAGATCCTCACCGGCATTATCAAGGACGAGCTGGACCGCCTGCCCATCCCGGTCGAACCTTCAGAGGTGCCGCAAGAGCAGGAGCGCGTGGCCGATATCATCCGACAGGCGTTGAGTTAGGCTGTCCCGGCCGAATCGCTCCGGACCGGCAGCCTGAGGCGGGACGGACAGGCCGGCGTGTGCCAAACACTGTTCGTCGCAATCCGGGGCTGGGCCAGGTCGGCGAGCCGGCCAAACTGGTTCAGACTGCGGGCAAGCCACGGAAAATCACTACTGGTTATACTGATCCGCATACGGTGGCCGGGCAAAAAGACATAGTGGGTGGGCCAGAGTTCCACCGCAAACCGTGTCACCGCACCGGGGATGAGCGGCGTGGGTTGTTGCAGCGACTCCCGGTACGAGGCGCGCAGACACCCCTGGCTGACCTTCATCGAGCGGCCGTCGGGGTACACATCGGTCAGCTTGACGTGCCACTCCGTGTCGTCACAATCGCTCGCAGCGAACAGGTCGATATGCGGCCAGCCCGAGACGACCACTTCTTCCGTCAAGACAGCGCTGGTGTAGCAGATAACATCGGGCCGGGCTTCAACCGCGTCCTGATTGAGCGGAATATCCTCAAGCGGATATTGTTTGACGTCCATCTGGGTTGGAGCCGGGTCGTTCGGGTCATAGCGATAGGTCTGCGCGGGTTCATCAGACGAGGGAGACGTGGCAGACAGAGAGCCATGGGTTCCATCGAAGTGCAAATAGAGCGCCCGCTCCACATCGCTCAGCGGCCAGCGGTCCGTCTCCAGCCAGACGTTGCGTCCGGTTTCAAAAAGACGGACCGGCGGGTCGTGCTGAGCGCCGTTGTCCCGGCCTTTGAGCCAGTGATCAAACCAGCGTAAATGGACCTGGTGCATGTCAAGCGCCGCGTCCGGTCCGAAGTTCAGCCCGGCATACTGGTCGTGCGGCCAGCGGCAGTTGACGTGGCTCCACGGTCCGACGATCAGCTGCTGCCGGCTGCGGGCCGGAGAGGCCTGCATCATATGTTCATAGTGATGAAAGGCGCCGGTCAGATCCTCCATATCAAACCAGCCTGTCACATGGAGACAGGGCACATCGATCTGATCGTAGCGCTCATCAAAACGCAGCGCCCGCCAGTGCGCGTCCAGGGTGTCGTGCGTCAGCATGTCGTGCCAGGTTTCCCCGACCGGATCGATATACTCGCCAATGGCGGTCAGCGGCAAACGGCGCAGGATGTCGTCCCAGTCGTGGACTTCGAGCCCGTGGAATTCGGCAATCCGTCGCCGGACGAGATAGACCCACCAGCCAAAATAGAGCTGGAACACACCCCAGGTGTACGGAATCTCCTGTTGCCAACGGCCGGCCGCAGAGGTGGAGACCATACAGCGCAGATGCGGCGGCCGTTCCGCGGCCGCCGCCCACTGGGTCCAGCCCATATAGCTTAACCCGGTCGTGCCGACCTTGCTGCTGCACCAGTCCTGACGGGCCACCCACTCAATCACGTCATGCGTATCCGGCCCGTCGTGCACAAACGCTCGCCACCGGCCCTCGGATTTTCCCCGCCCGCGCACGTCGTGCACAATGACGGCATAGCCCCGTTCCTGGTAAAAACGCGCCTCGTCCAAGAAGAAGGCCGCGGTGCTCTTGTCGTAGGGCGTGGATTGGACGATCGCCGGCGCGGGCCGTTCGTCCGGGCGCGGGAGGTAGACATCCGCGGCCAACTCGACTCCGTCCCGCATTGGGATACCGGTTTCAAACACGGGCCGGGCGGTCGCCGCCGCCGCGCGGATGGGCTCCTCAAAATAGCGCTGGCGGGGCGTTTTGGTGGGCATGACGGTTATCCCGCTGATACCGATGACCTCAATCCTGCTTCTGCGCCTGGACCGCTTCCTCGGCGGTCATGACCACTACGTCACCCGGCCCGGCGCTGACCTCGCCACCGTCAACCACATAGGTCATGCTGGTCGCGAACGTCCCGGCCGGGCTGGCCAGGAAGAGGGCCAGCCCGGCAATTTCGTTTGGCTCGCCCACCCGTTTCTGTGGATTAATCGGAGAGCCGCTGGTCTCAACCGCCTCGACCAATTCCTTTGCCAGGTCGGTCCGGATCAACCCTGGGGCGATACAGGTCACCCGAATCTTATCGGCCGCCCACTCCTTGCCCAGGAGTTGGGCCATATT
>JAAXHF010000182.1 GCA_012271025.1 Deltaproteobacteria bacterium
TCCAGGTCCGGGTTATCCGCCATCTCCTCCATATTCAGGCCCAGGCCGACCAGGCGTTGCTTGGCAAAGCCCTGGGGCAGATGAGACCGCCAGCTGCTCATCAGATCAAGCAAGACCCCGTTTGGCGCAAATGCGGTCTGGATGAAATCGCCCACCGCAGCAATCGCCGGCTCATCAATATGGACGACCTTGCGCGCCACCTGGTAGAAGCGCTCATCCTCGGTCTCGTCGATCCGATCAAACATCTCGGGCTTAAACGGCTCGGGGTAGTCCACGGCGGTCCTCCCTCACGGCTCGAAAAACTGTATCAGCGCGGCTGCGGTCTCCTGCGGCTTCTCAAACGGCGGGGCGTGACCACAGTCGGGGATGGACACCAACTGCGAGCCGACAATGCCGTCGCGATAGGCGTCGCCGTGCGCCCGGGGAACGAGACGGTCGGCCTCGCCCCACACAATCAGCGTCGGCACCTGCACCCGATACAGACGCTCACGGAGCTTTGGATTGCACAAATAGGGATTCCAACCGACCCGAGCGGTGGCCGCCCGGGCTTTGAGGACGTTGGACAAGACCTCGGGGCTGGGGTCTTCGGGGATAAAGGTCTTGGCCAGGCTGGAGTCCGGGTCGGCAAACAGCAGACGACGGGTTTCGGCCGGGTTGGCGGCAAAAATATCGGCAATAGGATGGCCGGGCACCCGCAGGCCGACCGCGCTGACCAGCGCCAGTTTGCGTACCCGCTGGGAGTAGCGGACCGCCAGCTCGGCGGCCAGCCAGGCGCCCAGCGACAGCCCCACCACGTAGGGCTGGACCAGTTCGAGCTCGTCCATAAGATCGGTGTAGTGAAACACCAGATCTTCCATGCCGTCGATCTTGTCCAGGCCCTCAGACTGGCCAAAGCCGGGGTGGGCCGGGACGTACACGCGGTAGTGCCGGGCCAGCTGTTCAAAAAAGGGCAGCCAGCTGACCTCGCCGCCGGCACTGTGTAAATACAACAAGGGCTCGCCGCTGCCGCCGCTGAGCAGTTGAATGCTTGAGCCCCGGACCGTCAGTCGTTCTTCCTGATAAGACATGGCTCTCTCGTTTCAGGCCCCCGTGTACCACATCGCCGCCGGACTGCAAGGGGACAGGAGTCTACCGACCTCCCTCCGGCCCGCGCTGGGCAGCAGCTGGGATGAGGACGCCCAGGGCGTGTGGAATCGCTTCCAGTCTGGCCGGCAGGGGGCCGAGCCGTTCCCCGTCGGCATAGATATCGCCGGGCCGGTCGGCGCGAATCGTCAGGGCGCTGTTGCGCAGCGTCTCGACCCCGGTGTGGTAAACGTGCCGGCCCTTGAACACGCGGGGAAACACGGACAGCAGCTCGAGCCTGCCCATCCCGTTCACCACACACGCGTCCAGCTGTCCGTCGTCCGGCCGGGCGGCCGGCACCAGAGCCATTCCCCGGCCGCTGCTCCAGGTATTGCCGACCGCGATCAGCCAGCTGTAGCAGCGGCGGCGGCCGCCTTCGTACTCCAGGCTGAAGAGCTGGGGCTGAGAGCGGAAAACCGTGGCAAGCGTGAGCAGTGTATACACCCCATTCGTCCGCACACGGGTCAGGGCGTTGGCCCGGCGGTTGATCTCGGCGGCAAGGCCCATGACCGCCACCGAGAAAAAGTAGCGTCCGTTGGCCTGTCCGACATCGATCCGCCGCTGCCGACCGGCGGCGACCGTGGCGCAGGCGGCCGGAGTATCGAGCGGGATGCCCAGTCCCCGCGCAAAATCGTTGCCCCTGCCAGCCGGAATGATACCCAGCGGCGTCCCGCTGCCGACCAGCTCGGCGGCGACCTGACTCACCAGCCCGTCGCCGCCGATACC
>JAAXHF010000663.1 GCA_012271025.1 Deltaproteobacteria bacterium
ACGTCTCGCACGAGCTGCGCACGCCGCTGACCGCGATCAAGGGCTATGCCGAAACCCTGCTGAACGGCGCGCTCAACGACCCGCCCATGGTCACCCGTTTTCTGGCCATCATCGACCGTCACTCAGAGCGTCTCAGCCGTCTGATCGACGATCTGCTGACCCTGTCCGATCTTGAGCTGGGCAAGACCGAGCTGCGCCATGACCAACTGGTGTTCGGCCAGCTGATTGACGAGGTGTTCGAGCTGGTCAAGGACAAGGCCGCCAGCGGGCAGGTGCGGCTGAGTGCGGCGCTGCCGGAGTCTTTGCCGTCCGTGTCTGGCGACCCCGACCGGCTCCATCAGGTCTTGCTGAACCTGGTTGATAACGGCGTTAAATACACCCCTGCGGGCGGACGGGTGACGGTCACCGCTCGCGTTGCGACAGCGTCTTCGGTCTCAGATGGGAACGGGGACGGGAGCGGACAGGCCGACCACGGCTGGATGGAAGTCGCGGTTGCCGATACCGGCTGCGGCATTCCCGAGGCTGATATTCCACGCCTGACCCAGCGCTTCTACCGGGTCGATAAGGCGCGCTCGCGCGAACTCGGCGGAACCGGGCTGGGCCTGGCGATTGTCAAACATATTGTGCAGGCCCACGGGGGATTCCTGCATATCGAGAGCCAGCTCGACCGGGGAACGACGATGCGGGTCTTTTTGCCGCTCGGCGCCCGGGCAGGGCGCGACGCGGATCCCGAGGCCCGCCCGGACTCAGTCGGCTGAGCGCTCCAGCGCTTGCAGAATCAAATCCGCAGCGCCCGCTTCTCCCCAGACGCTCGAATCAATCAGCAGGTGATAGCGGCTCGGGTCGCGCCAGTCGTCGTGGTAGAAGGTGTGGACGTAGTCGGCGCGCAGACGGTCCATGCCGGCGATCCGTTGGGCGGCTTCAGCGTGGGACAGGCTCTCGACTTCCATCACCCGCGCTATGCGCGCCTGGAGCGGGGCGGTCAGAAAGACGTGCAGGGCGCCGCGCTGCTCGGCCAGTACATAATTGCCGCCCCGACCGACAATAATCGCCCGTCCGCCTCCGGCCACCTCTTCGATCAGCGAGCGGGTCATGCGGACGAGCTGGGCGTCGTTGAGCCACAGCGGCGGCGGGATGTCGTAGGCCGATTCAAAGCCGCCCATGCCAAACAGACCGACCATGCGCTCAATAAAGGAATCGACCCGTTCGTCCTTGGCGTCGACATACTCTTCCGACACCTTGTACTGGGTGGCGATTTTACGAACGATTTCTTTTTCCCACACGGTCCAGCCCAGACGGCCACCGAGGTCGCGGGCAATCCGGCTTCCGCCACTGCCGTACATGTGAGAAATGGTCAGGACTGACTTTGCCATCGCGGCCTCCTTGGAAGCAAAGCAATTAATAATCTCAGCTGAGAGAGATTGGCCTCGTCTTAGCACGATACGAAGCCGCTGGCGATGATATAGGTCTCTGACGAGCCCTTGCGCGTTGCCTGGGGTTTGGTGGTCTTGACCGTCGCAAAGCTGGCGCGCAGGGCTGCCAGCAGGGCCGGATAGCCGCTATCCATGAACGCCTTGAGGAGCAGGCTCCCGCCCGGCCTGAGCAGGCGGGTGGCGCAGGCCACGGCCGCCCGGCTGAGTTCCTGAGCCTGCGCCTCGTCGCGCTCACGCACGCCGCTCAACTTGGGGGCCATATCGGACAGCAGGATATCGGCCGGTCCGTCGAGCAGACTGAGCAGCCGGCGCTGCTGGTCCGGGTCGGTGGCGTCGCCTTGGACCACGGTCACATTGCCCGTCGTCAGGGGGTCGATGGGGACCAGATCGATGCCGATGACCCTGCCCCGAGGACCGACCAGCTCGGCCGCCACCTGCAGCCAGCCGCCGGGCCAGGCGCCCAGGTCGATCACCCGCTGGCCGGGTCGCAGCAACCCGAAGCTGTGGCTGAGTTCGCGCAGCTTATAGGCGGCCCGTGAACGATAGCCGGCCTGTTTAGCCTTCTTGTAAAAGGCGTCCTTGCGCTTGTACACGGGCTTACTTTGGCGCCATCCGAATCGCCCCGTCGAGGCGGATGGTCTCGCCGTTCAGCATCACGTTTTCCATAATATGGCAGGCCAGGGCGGCGTATTCGGCCGGCGTGCCCAGGCGCTGGGGAAACGGAATGCTGGCGGCCAGGGACTGCCGGGCCGGTTCGGGCAAACCCATCAGCATCGGCGTTTCAAAGATGCCCGGGGCAATCGTACAGCAGCGGATGCCGTCGCGGGACAGGTCGCGGGCAATCGGCAGGGTCATGCCCACTACCCCACCTTTTGAGGCCGAGTAGGCTGCCTGTCCGATCTGTCCGTCAAAGGCGGCAACCGAGGCGGTGTTGATGATGACCCCCCGTTCGCCGTCCGGGCTGGGTTCGTTTTTGACCATCTGGGCGGCAGCCAGGCGAATAGCGTTAAACGTCCCGATCAGGTTGACCTCGATCGTGCGTTTGAACGGACCGAGGTCGAGCGGCGTGCCCTTGCCCAAGGTCCGACCGGCGGTCGCAATCCCGGCGCAGTTGACCAGCGCATTGATGGCGCCAAAGGTGGCGACCGCCTTGTCGATGGCCGCTGCGGTGTGGTCTTCGTCGGTCACATCGGCCTCAACAAAGACCGCCGTGTCGCCCAGCTCCTGAGCGATTTCCGCCCCGCGCGAACGACCCAGATCGAGGATGGCGACCCTGGCGCCTCTGGCAATCAGGGCACGGCTGGTGCCCTCTCCCAGGCCCGAGCCACCACCGGTCACAACGGCAACGGTTTTTTGCATATCCATACATCTCTCCTCTCGTTTCCAGTTTCGGCCGCTGACTCGGCTCGGATTGGGCAGGACGCCTGCTAGATCCCACGCGGCCGGATATAACGCTGATAGACTTTGGGCAGCTCGGTCGGCAGCGAGGCCACATCCTCAAGCACCAGGTAGCGCGAGGGTTCGCACATCTCGCGCAAATAGTCGTGGCCGGCCTTATCGACCGTCAGGCAGAAGGTCAGTACGCCGGCCTCTTCAGCTTCGCGCAGGGCTACCATGGTATCCCGAATGCCATACGTCGTGGAGCGCCGGTCCGGACCATAATCCATGTCTTGGGGAAAACCGTCGCTCAGCAGGATCAACAGCTTGACCCGGCACGCCAGGTCTTTGAGTTTTTCCAAAGCGTGGCGCACGGCCGGTCCCATGCGGGTCGAGCGCTTGGGTTCAATGGCGCCGATACGTCCCTTGACGGTCGGGGACAGCGCCTCAACGAACGACTTGACATGGTAGAACTCGATGTTGTCCTTGCCCTGGCCCGAGAAACCGTAGATGGCGTAGGAATCGCCAATCTCTTCGAGCGCCTCGGCCATGAGTACCAGGGTCTCTTTGGTGACGTCGATAATACGGCGCGGTTTGGGCTGGGCCAGGCGTTTCGCAGCCGAGCGTGCATTCCGATCAGCTTTGTTCCACAGCGGTTGCCAGTCTTCGGGCTCGTCGCCGTAGTCGCGAAAAGTGGACGATGATCTCTTCTCGATGGGATGGTCATCATCGTCCACTTTTTCCACCGCGACCAGCGGCTCATCCGTCGAAGCGCTCATATCGAGCAGAAACAGGGCGGCTTGATCGCGCTCGGTCTGGCGCCGTTCGGTGTACAGC
>JAAXHF010000571.1 GCA_012271025.1 Deltaproteobacteria bacterium
GCTCAACATGAAGCCGACAAAGGCCAGCACTTGCAGGGCCAGGCTGACACCCAGGGTCGGCAGGCGTCCCAGGCGGTCGGAGATGGCGCCACTCAGCAGCCGACCACCCAGGCTGCCGAGACCCATCACGCTCATCACCGTGGCCGCCCCGACCTGGGGCACGCCCAGGTCGATGGCGAACGGAACGAGGTGAATGAACGGCATGAACACGACCAGCCAGGTCAGGGTAAACACGAGGTTCAGCAGCCAGAAAGAGAGCGTTCCGCGGGCCTCGGCAAGCGTATAGCCCGCCCCGGAAGTGGTATGGGGGTGCGGCTCTTCCTGTGCCGGCGCGGGGGGAGCGCCGTCCGGCTGGAGGTTCAGCTGTTGTGGGTCGCGGACGATGAACACCGCGCACAGGCCGATGACGGCCAGGCCGACACCGCCCAGAATCAGATACGCCGAACGCCAGCCATAGGCTCCGATCAGGGCGGCGGCGAGCGGCGGAAAAAGGAAGTTGCCCATGCTGCCGCCGCTGGTTGAAATGCTGAGCGCCAAGCCCCGGCGCCGTATGAACCAGCGCACGACCGTGGAGTTGCACGGCACAAAGGCCGCGCTCATGCCCATGGCGGCAATGAGACCGAGGCTGACGTACAGCTGCCACAGCTCCTGCACCTGGCTGGTCAGCAGAATACCGCCGCCCAGCAGACACCCTCCGCTTAGGATCACCACCCGCGGCCCCCAGCGATCAGTCGCCCAGCCGCTGGCGGCTCCCAGGGCGCTATACAGAAACACGTACAGGGCGTAGGGCAGGGACAGGCTGGCTCGGTCCCAGCCCGTATCGGCCTCGATGGCCGGCATGAACACCCCGAAGGTGAACTGAATGCCGTAGGCGAAAAACAGGACGGTAAAGGCCAGGCCGAGCACGATCCAGCCGTAAAAAATGCGCGGTGCGGAAGCCGGGGGAGGGGGGGCGGCCAGTTCCCTGGTCGCCGCGGGGGAGGTCTTCATTCGGACGCAGTATGGGGCAGGCGGGGGGATTGTCAAGGTAGTGGGAGGGAGCTACCCGCCAAGCGCTTTTTCGAGGGCTTTGACACAAAATGCGTTCAGGCTCTGGTTGGCTTCGAGGGCAGCGACGGTCAGCCGTTGGTGCAGAGCTTCACCTACCCGCAGGTTGAATTTGCCCGAATACGTCTTGTTTGCGGTCTCGGGCGGGAGCGGGTCGCCATCGACCTCCTGGATGTGTATCCACTCTTCCACGGCCGTACACAGCTCAGCATACACCTCGGTCTCATCCTGGCCGTGTACCCCACCCAGCATGACGCCGGGGGCTCTTCCGATATAGCATTGGTCCTCGTCGGACCATTCGACGATTTTCAGGTAGCGATCACTCTTTTTCATGGCGGACTCTGTCTATGGCTCTCTTCACATCGCGCTCTTGATACGCCTGGGCATCGCTCCCCAGTCTGCCGCTGAGGGTGATGCGGACGCCCTTCGGATGCTTGAAATTTCTGTGGCTTCCTCTTCCGCCTCTGTTGATGAACCCAGCCGCTTCCAAGTCTTTGATCAGCTCTCGAATTTTCGGCGGCATTCTGCCAATGGTACCACTGTGGTACTCTCTGAACAACGGTCACAATCAGGAAGAGGGATCGTCAAGAAGGCAGGGGTGGGTCAATGACGATGGGGCGAACTTGATAGTGTGTTGCATATGTGACACGCTAGACCGCATGAATAAATCAGCCGTCGTTCATGCACGTATGGAGCCGCAGACCAAGAAACAGGCCGAAGGCGTACTCCGAAAACTCGGTCTTACCCCCACTGAGGCAATTCGGCTCTTTTACCGTCAGATCTGTCTGCACGGGGGCCTGCCGTTTCCCGTCCTGATTCCAAATAACTTGACAAAACAGACGCTTGAGAAAAGCCGCACGGGAGAGGACGTAGAAACCTTCGACACGCTGAAAGACATGTTTGAGAGCTGGGAGCAATGAAGCAGCTCTCTCAGACCAGGCAATTTGCAAAAGATGTCAAACGCATGGGCAAGTGCCGGGAAGATACGGTCAAGACCGTGATGCACCGTGGGTCAGCCGTAAGCGAGAAGATCATGAAAAAGGTAAAGCACGACGAGTGGCTGCGTGAACAGCTCAAAGATCCCGGTTTCAGTGCCGAATATCTAACGGCAGCGGCAGAGGACGAAGAGCC
>JAAXHF010000145.1 GCA_012271025.1 Deltaproteobacteria bacterium
CGGTTAGCTCAACCAGCGCGTCCAGATTGTAGGCGAAGCCCAAGGCGGGCAGCCGGTGGCTTCCGCCCAGATCGCGGGCCAAACCGTCGTAACGGCCGCCGCCGCCCAGCGGGCCCGGCCAGCCGGGGTGCGACACTTCAAAGATGATGCCGTTGTAATAGGCCAGCCCCCGCACCAGTCCGAAGTCCAGCACAATCCTCCCGGATGCGTCTTGCCCCTCGGGAAGCATCCCGATGAGCTGCTCCAACCGGCCAGCAGCCGTGGTATCGGCTCCTGCCTTCCGCAACGCGGCAGACGCTCCGTCAAGGGCCGTCGCAGCATCGCCTCTCACTTGAGCCAGCTCGCAAGCTGTCTGCAAGGCGAGTCGCAGGCTTTCCTCGGCGTCGGGGCGGCGAATCTTGCGAAGGAGACGCTCGACCACCTCTTCCGGCCTGCGCTGTCCGAGCTGGTCTAGGGGGTTGGAGCGCAAAACTCCCAGCAAGACGCTTCTCGCTTCGTCGTCGTCCAGCCCGTGCACAGCCTGGCTGAGGTAATCGTCATCGGCGGGGCGCCCCGCCACGTGCAGACGCTGGGCGTCGTCCATTAGCTGGGGAATGGCCGCCGGGCCATCTCGAAGCAAGGGTACGCTCTGCACCACGAAGCTGCGGGCGCGTTCCGACAACCCCAGCGGGTCCAGCAGGCTGTTGAGGACATTGAGATCAGCCAGTCGAAGCGTCCACTCCCGGAGGCCCGACGCCGAAAGGGCCGAAACCGCGAGATCCAGCAATTCGACATCGGCCGTCACGCTGGAAGCCCCCAGCAGCTCGCCGCCTATCTGGGTGAACTGGCCTCCGCTGCCCCGTCGGTCTGGCGCCGAAGACAGTGACGCTCCATCGAACCGGAAGACCGGCCCACAGTATTGCCAACGCGCCGGAAGCTCGATTTCCGAGGAGTGTTCCAAGTAATAGCGCATGACGGGGGCGGTGAATTCCGGGCGCAAGCTGACGGCCCGGCTGCCGGGATCGGCAAAGCTGAATAGCTGAGAGGCCAACTCGCCGCCGGACTTGCGCAGGAAAAGCTCGGTGGGTTCCAGCAGCGGGGTGTCCAGTCCCCGGTAACCATAGCTGGCGAGAAGGGCAGTGAGGCGGCGCTGCAGCCGCTCGCGCCGGAGGAGGGGGTCGCCGGTAAAATCGGGCATACCACGCAAACGCGCCACGGACGTAGCTGATTCTACTGGCTGTCGGTTCATTGACGCCTGTATTTTACATGACGGGGAAGGGAAGTTGAACCTTTAGGACTTATACAGTTGAAAGATTTCACCCTCACCCTAGCCCTCTCCCTCAAGGGAGAG
>JAAXHF010000006.1 GCA_012271025.1 Deltaproteobacteria bacterium
TCGGTCAGCGTACACTTCATGCCGGGAAAGGCCAGCCCGTGGTCGGTCGTGTAGATGAACAGCGTATCCTCGGCCAGCCCCGCCTCCTCCAGCGCGTTCAGAACGATCCCGACTTGGTCGTCCAGGATCTTGGCCATGCGCTTGTAGGAGGCCATATCATAACGGGTCTCCGGCGTATCGGGCAGCGGCGTCGGCGGCAGCGTATAACGCACGTCCTCCTCGTCGCTCGGCTCCGGAAAGACGCGATGCGTCTCCGAGTAGCCCACGGCCAGGAAGAAGGGCCGGTCATGCTCCCGGTTGATGAACTCGACCGCAGCCTCCGTTCTGTATTCTGGACCCCGGGACCCGGGCGGGTCGGCTTCGGCGATCCATTCGTAGCCCAGCGTGCGGGTATCGAGCGTCAGGTGTTGAAAGCCGCACAAGGCCGTGCGGTAGCCGTGGCTGCGCAGAAAGTTCGCCAGATGCCGTTCGGGATGCTGCAGAAAGAAGTCCCGGTTCGCCAGTCCCAGCTGTCCGCAGGAGTGCGAGCTCTGGCCCGTGAGCAGACAGGCCCGGCTCGGCGAGCAGGTCGGCGCCGCGCTGAACGCCTTACGGAAGAGAACGCCCTCCTCCGCCAGCCGCTGCAGATTGGGCGCGGGCACCGCATGGCCGTAAGGCTGCAGGTACCGGCCCGTGTCGTGCGAATGCAGGTAGATAATGTTCATTTGAGGATTCCTCAATACCGTGTGTGCGGGACAACCATAGCCGCCTGTGCGGCGGGGTCCCATCTACGTGAACTGCTCGACGGAGCATGCAAAATCATCATGGCACGGCTTATGTAAGCGGCGCAAATCACTCCTCCCAGCCGACTCCTGCGCCTACGCTAGCCACTGACCCCTCATCCCAAACCCCTAACTCCTAACCCCTGCAGTTTCCGCCGACTCGCGTCCCCAAACTGTCAGTAGCATAAATGCCGCCAGCGTACAGATGGCCGACACCGGTCCCAGCCCCCACACCCCGAAGCGTGTGTACATCCACGGCCCGGTAAATCCGGTGAGGGTCATCCCCACCAGGTTGATCGCCACCGCCAGCGACAGCACCTTGCCCCGCCGGTCCGGAGCCTGTTCGCTGACCAGAGCGACGGCGCTGACGAGGCCGTACTCAAATGTAAAACGCATCAGAAGCAACGCCGCGACGACCGGCAACAGCCCGATATTGACGGCTGGGAGAGAGAGGTAGACCAGCGCTGAACCGAGAATACCTGCCTGAAATGATCGCTTCTTGCCCACCCGGTCCGCGATCAATGAAACGAGAACAGCCCCCGCCAGGTCCGCTGCGCCCTGCAACAGGGCCACCAGGCCCAAGGTAGTTGCCGTCAGGCCGTATTCGGTCT
>JAAXHF010000206.1 GCA_012271025.1 Deltaproteobacteria bacterium
GGACTTCAACGGCGGCGGCGGAATCGCGGGCTGGAATAACGCCCGAGAAACCCTCAACGTCACCCTCGAACTGGTACGTCGAGGCTACACCGAGGACCACATCGCCCGGCTGTGGGGCGGCAACCTGCTGCGGGTCATGGAAGAGGTCGAAGCGGTCGCCGCAGCGTCCAAAAACAACTGACGGGTAAGGGAGCATATCCCCGGGTTCAGCCGCTCTTCTTGCCCACGACCGGGAAGAATTTCATATTTGCGCTATGAGCCTGATGGTGACCGAGTTGTACGACGCCCTGATGGCGGCTGGTGCGCCTGAAGAAAAGGCGCGCGGCCGCCCAGGCCATGTCAGCAAAAAGCCCGGCGACCAAGGCCGACATTGTACGGCTTGAGCAGGAACTGTCGGTCGTGCAGTGGATGACCGGCGCGGTCGTTGCCGGCGTCGTTTCCCTGCTGCTTAAGTCATTCTCCGGCTGAGGTGTCATAGCGCGGCACACGGGCCAGCAGCGTCCGGTCGCCCAGACGCTCACACAGCGCCTCCAGTTCGGCCCGCCGAGCGCCCCGCCATTCCAACGCGGCGACCGACTCTTCGAGCGGCACATCGGTTCTGAGCGTGGCCAGCCGTTTATACAGCCGGGCTTTGTCGCAGCGTGTCCTCAGGCTCTCGGCCAGGGCGGCCGCGCCGCGCAGCGTGACCGTCCACTGCGCCGCGTCGTCCGGGATGCGCTCAATCGAAGCGTATGCGGCCAGCAGCTTGGCCGAGGAAGCCGCCCCCCAGCGCGGAATACCGGGAATGCCGTCGGCAGCGTCACCGACCAGGGCCAGCCAGTCGGGAATGGAGGGCGGCGCAACCCCAAACTTAGCCCGGACCGCGGCGGCATCCACTACCTTCTTCCGACGCCGGTCAACACACACCACACGCTCGCCAACAACGCATTGGCACAGGTCTTTGTCCGGGCTACAGATGAGGATCCGCGAAACGTCACTGTGCTGGGCAAACCGCCCGGCAGCCGTGGCCAAGGCATCGTCGGCCTCAAACTCGACCATCGGCCAGACGACCAGACCCAGGGCGTGGGCCATGTCCTCGGCCAGCCCAAACTGCCCCCACAGCTCAGGATCAATACCTGCCCCGGTCTTATAGCCGTCGAACAGCTCGTTGCGAAA
>JAAXHF010000652.1 GCA_012271025.1 Deltaproteobacteria bacterium
TTCAAGTCCGGTCGCCCGCTTTTCCGCCCCAATGCGTAAACATGCCACCCTCCGCGTTGGAGGATGTATGTCCTCGTTTTCTCAGGTGAGCTGTTATGCGGACAGTCAGATGCCCGGGGTGCCGTAAGGAAACGGCCTGGCAGGACAACGTCTACCGTCCTTTTTGTTCGGAGCGCTGCCGGACGCTGGACCGTGGGGCGTGGGCGAGTGAAACCTATCACATTCCTGGTGAGCCGGCCGACCCGACATCTGCAGAGAACGACGCGACCGAGCCGCACAAGGTTTGAGACCTTTGCGTGTCAGGCATGGCGATTCATCCAACAGCCATTATTTCCCCGCAGGCCGACATTGACCCCGGCGTTGACATTGGTCCCTATGTCGTGATCGACGGCGCCGTCCGGGTCGGACGCGGAACGCGGATTCTGGCCCATGCCGTCCTGACCGGCTGGACCGAAATCGGCGAAGACAATGAAATCCATATGGGCGCGGTCATCGGCCACGTTCCACAAGACGTGTCGTACTCGGGCGCAAAAAGTTTTCTCAGGATCGGTCACCGCAACATCATCCGGGAGCACAGTCAAATTCACCGTGGAACTCAGCCCGAGAGCGCAACCATTATCGGTAACGATAATTATCTGATGCAGCACGCCCATGTTGCGCATAATTGCCGGTTGGGCAATCAGACCATCATTGCCGGCGGTGCGCTCCTGGCCGGGTATGTCGAAGTCGCGGACCGGGCTTTTGTATCGGGCAACTGTGTGGTGCACCAGTTTGTCAGGATCGGGACCCTGGCCCTGCTGCGGGGGCTGTCCCGGACCAGTCGGGATGTCCCGCCCTTTTGTATTATGGACGGTACCCATACCGTGCGCGGACTCAACGTCGTCGGCCTGCGGCGGGCCGGCTTCAGTCGGGAGCGGATCGCCGCCCTGCGACGGGCGTTTGCCACCCTGTTCCGCCAGCGGGGGAATATGCGCCACCAGGTCGAACGCCTGTTGAAGACCGATCCGTCTCAGGATGTTCGGACCTTGCTCGATTTTATCCAGAACTCGGAGAGGGGGGTATGTTTTGGGCCGCGGCGCTATTCCGGGCCACAGCATGGGGGCCAATCTGAAGAGGAGTGACAAGGCGGCGACCGGATTCGAACCGGTGAATGGAGGTTTTGCAGACCTCTCCCTTAGCCACTTGGGTACGCCGCCGCGTCGGTGCTGCTTTAGAGCAGGGTGTGCTAATCTACCCCGCCCCTCATGTGGTTGCAAGACCTTTTTCTTACAGCCGCCCCCTCTTTGGTCGCTGCCGAAGTTCTGATAGCACTGCGCTCATGATTGAACGTTATACCCGCCCGGCCCTGCGTAAAATCTGGTCGGAGGAGAACAAATTTTCCACCTGGCTGGAGGTCGAACTGCTGGCGTGCGAGGCCCTGGCCGAGCGCGGGGACATCCCGGCGGACGTGATCCCGCAGCTGAGACAACGCGCCCGGCTTGATATTGGCCGCATGCAGGAGATCGAAGCCGAGGTCAAGCACGATGTGGTGGCCTTTGTCACGGCTGTGGCCGAGAGTGTCGGCCCGGAAGGACGCTATCTGCACCTCGGTCTGACCTCGTCGGATGTGATTGATACCGGCTTTGCCGTGCAGCTGTGCGAGGCAACGGATGAGATGCTGGCCGACCTGGACGCGCTGCTCGACGTGCTGCGGCGGCGTGCCCAGGAACATCAAGACACGGTCATGATCGGCCGCAGCCACGGCGTGCATGCCGAGCCGATTACCTTTGGTCTCAAAGTCGCCCACTGGTTCGCCGAGATGGAGCGCAATAAGGCCCGTTTGGAGCACGCCCGCCGCGAGGTCGCGGTCGGTAAAATCTCGGGCGCGGTCGGCACCTTTGCCAATATCGATCCGGAGATCGAAGCCTTTGTGTGCCGCCGGCTTGGGCTCCAGCCCGAGCCGATTTCCACCCAGGTCGTGCCCCGCGACCGTCACGCGGCCTTC
>JAAXHF010000662.1 GCA_012271025.1 Deltaproteobacteria bacterium
TCGCGCACCCGCGACATGATGTAGATGTTGTAGTCCACCCCTAACGCCACGAGGAATATGAACATCCAGACACCGTTCTGGT
This sequence comes from Deltaproteobacteria bacterium, assembly GCA_012271025.1. The sequence continues at coordinate 83 of JAAXHF010000662.1, forward strand.
ACCCAACCCCGGAATGACCAAGCAGGTTCTGGAATATCATACTGGACAGCCCCAGCGCCGCCATGAAACTCAACAGTACGCTGATTACCAGGTATGTCGGCGCCACCAGGCTGCGGAGCAGCATCGCGAGGATCACCCATATGGCGGCAATGACGATGGGACCCACCACCTGGGCATCCCGATTGACCGAGGCACGGGTATCGGCCTGCGTGGCCGTCTGCCCACCGACGAGCACCTCGGTGCCGGCCAAGTCGGTCGTCGCAATGGCGCTCCGCACGATATCGCGGAGGCGTTCGATCTGATCCAGCGCCGGCACACTGTATGGATCGCGGTCGAGTACGACCTCGAGCTGTGCTGTGGTCCGGTCCGGCGAGACAAAGCGTTGTCCGGCAAAGAGAACTCCCAGGACGGCCTGCTGCTCCGGGGGTAAGTTACGCGGCGGTGGGCCGCCTTGCCACACCTCCTGGGGCAGGCTGCCAATGGCAGCTTGGAGTGCCTCGGGAGTGAGTGGAAGGGCCTCGCCGAACGGCTGCGTGGGACCGCTTACCCGCAGGACCGTCGGCTCACTCTCCAGGGCCGCTGCCAGCGCATCCAAGGCCGTGAGATGCTCGTACACGTTCCTATCGTCGGCCGTTACCACGACCTGCGTCGGAGCCAGTTCGCCGGCTGGGAAACTCCGCTGCAGCATCTCAAAGCCGCGGCGCGAGTCCATGTCGGCCGGGAATCCTTCCAGGAAGTTGAAGCTCGGCTTGATCGTCGGCACACCCAGGGTACTCACGATCAAGACCATGACAGTCGTTCCGAGCACCACGCCAGGGCGTCGAACCACCAGCCCCGCCACCCGACTCCAGAATGAGCTCGCCTGGCCTGAAGTCTGCTGCGGGTTCATGGGCCAGAAAGCCGCCCGGCCGAGCAGCACGGCCAGGGCCGGGATCAACGTCAGTCCCACGGCAAGCATGATCATGACGGCCGCGGCCAGCATGGGGCCCAGTGTTCTGAACGATCCGTAGGTCGCGAGTAAGAGCGCTACCATTGCCACCGCCGTGGTTCCGGCGCTAGAAGCAATTGCCGGCCCAACGTGGCTCATGGCCACCCGGATGGCCTCCCAGCGGGTCGGCTGCCGACCCAGTTCCTCCCGATAGCGCGCCACAATGAAGAGTGTGAAGTCGGTGCCGGCGCCGAACAGTAGTACAGACATCACCGCCGTCGTCTGCCCGTTGAGCGGCAGACCCAATCCATCTGCCAGCAGCGCCGCGACCGACTGAGCGATCAGCAGCGCCCAGCTCACGCACACGATAGGCAAGAGGGCAAGCAACGGCGACCGATAGACGGCCAGGAGTATCACCAACACGAGAGCTACGGTCGTAATCGTGACCCGGAAGTCAATACCTTCGAATACCTTCACGGCATCTGTCGAAATCCCGGCCGGCCCGGTCACCGCCGCGTCCAAGGCGGTGCCGTCGGTAACGGCCTGAGCTTGTTCCCGAACCCAGTCCACCGCCGCGCT
>JAAXHF010000232.1 GCA_012271025.1 Deltaproteobacteria bacterium
TGCAGATCGTTCATGATGCAGGCAAAGCGGACCAGGTTCTCGCCGGCCGGACCGATGCTGGCGATGATCGTGTCGGGCACGCCCAGTTCGGCGCGCAGAGTTTCCTCGGTCTCCCAGACCGTTTTGCCCCACAGGTCGCCGGCCTCCCGGAGTTCGACCACATCGTCATAGATCCACAGATAGCACGGCGACGACGCCCGGCCTTCGAGAATCAGCATGTCATAGCCGGCAAACTTGAGTTCCGGCCCCCAGTAGCCGCCCGAGTTGGAGGTCGTAATCGCGTTGGTCAGCGGCCCCTTGGTGACGACCATGTAGCGCGAGCCACACGAGGCGCTGGTTCCGGTCAGGGGTCCGGTCACAAACAGCAGCTTGTTGTCCGGGTCGAGCGCGTCGACCGTCGGGTCCACTTCCTCGGTCAGATATCTGGCGCCGAGCCCACGGCCGCCCACATACTCTCTGGCCCACTGTTCATGCAGAGGCTCTTTGGTGATGGTCCGCTCCGTCAGGTTGATACGCAGCACCGTGCCTGTCCATCCGTTTGCCATGGGTCGTCTCCTTATTTGTCAGCCGGTTCATTCACAAAGCCGTGATTGACCCGGTCCGCCCAGCTGGCCAGCCAATCGGCCTGTTCCAGGTCAACATATTCGAGGGCGCCGGTCGGGCACGAGTGCACACAGGCCGGCTCGCCGCCGCACAGGTCACACTTGAACGCCTTATGGGTGTCGGGATTATAAAAAACCGTGCCATACGGGCAGGCCACCGTACATACCGCGCAGCCGACGCACACATCGTCCATCACGACCTTGGCTTCGGTGTTGGGATCGATGGCGATCGCGTTGACCGGGCAGGCGGTCAGACACCAGGCTTCTTCGCACTGAAAGCAGGTATAGGGCGAGTAGACAGCCTGCTCATCAAAGATGTGGACCCGGATCACGGACCGGGATGGTTGGAACGTACCGGTTTGGACAAACGCGCAGGCCAGCTCGCACTGCACGCAGCCCGTGCATTTATCGGTAATGACACGGAGCTGTTTCATACACCCTCCTTGCTCCGCACCGGGGTTAGCCCCAGCACAATCGGTTCCGGTTATCTTAAACCTCTGGGCTCAGAGATCAACTGTCAGGGCAGCCCACAACGATCCGCAAAGCGAGGAGCTGCTTCACGGCACCGATCTCGTGTGTGCCCCCTCTCCCACCCGTGCCATGAATGTGGTACACCAGCGGGAGCTTGGCAGGAGGAATGGTATGCGTAGAGTTGACCTGCATCTGGCGGTGTGCCTGTTGGCCACACTCCTTGTGTTCCATACACCGACCTGGGCGGACGACACGCAGGCCGAACGCAGCTGGCGACTGCTGTCGGAACTGACGCCTGAAGAACGCCAGCGGCTCGACTTTTCGACCGACACCCCGCGCGACGCCACCATTCCCTACATGCCGGCCGAGCCGTACCCCTTTGAGCCGCCCTACACGCCCGAAGAGATCGGCTTTCGCTCAATGGAATTCCCCCACATGCCGCGCTGGAACTGCGTCCAGATCGAAGACAGCGGCACCCTCACCCCGACCGGTTATCTGTTCATCAACCAGATCATTGTCC
>JAAXHF010000056.1 GCA_012271025.1 Deltaproteobacteria bacterium
GGGGTCTCCGGGCAGCCTATCGGTGGACGCTATCATTTGCATCACAAGTTCCCGAGGGCAGAGGGGGTCGAGATGGGAGTGGCTTGGGACCGGGCTAGTGGCCGAGCGGAAAGCCGTACAGCTTGCCGACGTTCTCGTAGACCAGCTTGCGGCGGATGTCTTCCGGCAGGTGGCCGAGCTGTTTGTGCAGAAAGTCCTGGGAGTCCGGCCACACCCCGTCCGGGTGGGGGAAGTCCGAGCCCCACATGACGTTGTTGACGCCGACCTTCTCAATCTGGTCAATGCCGGTCTGGTCCTGCTGGAAGGTCGCGTACATCTGGCGGTACCAGTACTCGCTGGGTTTCATTTTCAGCTCAAGGTCCTTGAACTGGTCTTCCCACTCGTAGTCCATGCGTTCGAGCACGTAGGGAATCCAGCCGATGCCGGCCTCGCCGATCACGACCCGCAGGTTGGGGTAGCGCTCCAGGGCGCCGCCATAAATGATCGCGCCCATGAAACCGGCCATCGAGATCTGAAACTCGGTCAGAATCGTGGCCAGCCACATGCGCCGCGAGCGGCGGTCTTGCAGCCACTTCATGTCGGCCTTGGGGCCGATGGTATGCAGGTGGATGGGAATGCCGGTCTCGTGGGCGGCCTGCCACACCGGCTCCCAGTCCAGGTGCCACAGCGGCTTCATGCCGTGCTGAACCGCCAGCTCCGCGCCCCTCAGGCCCAGCCTGGCGCAGCGCCGGATCTCGTCGGCCGTCTGCTCTTCGGTCGAGGTGGGCAGGCTGGCCACACACGCGAACCGGCTGGGGCTGGCTTTGGAGAAGTCGGCGGCAAAATCGTTATAAATGGTCACCACCACGTCGCTGACCTCGGGATCATTGATGCGGCTGGCCGCCCCCAGAACCCCGTACAGGACTTCGCCGACCACGCCGTCGCGCTCCTGGTCCTTGAGCCGTAGCTCGGGGACGGCGGTCCGCATGATGCCCCGGCTCTGGTCTTCGTACAGCCCGGTCTCGGCCATCCGGTCGGCGCGGTAAATCTGGCCCGGCACGTACTGGCGGCCGGCCGAGCCCATGCCGCCGACCAATCCCATGGCCGTGCCCTGGTGGGACACCCAGGTTTTGCCCTCAGGTTTGTCTACGACCTTAGGCATTTTGTCTTTCAGGCTGGCCGGGGCGTTGTCGGTGAACAGAGTGACCGGCAAACACGGCAGATCGATATGGCCGTCTGCGGAAATAACGGGATGAGTAAACATGGTCTGTGCCTCCCTTTGTTGCGTCCCTCTCTCTTTAGCAGAAAGCACCGCCGGCAGAAAAGCCGCCGCCCTTGTGCTGCCCCAGTCGCTATGAAACAACGAACGCACCATGGACAAGCGCGTTTTTTATACGCTCAACATTGCCGTTTTCACCTCCATGCTGGGCATGGGCATTGTGCTTCCCTTCATGCCGATTTACGCCCGGACCTTGGGGGCGACCGGTATCACCATCGGTATCTTTTTTGCGAGCTTTCCCCTGGCCCAGATGCTGTTCATGCCGCTGATCGGCCGGCTCTCGGACCGACACGGCCGCAAGATGTTCATTGCGCTGGGCCTGCTGGCCAGCAGCCTGCTGTCGCTGTGGTACGTGTACGCCCCGAACATGCTGTATCTGACCCTGGGCCGCTTTCTGCAGGGCGCGGCGGTAGCCCTGACCCTGCCGATCGCCACCGCCTATGTCGGCGATATCGCCCCGGCCGAAAAGCGCGGCACGCTGATGGGTATTTTTAATCTGTCGATGACCAGCAGCATCGGTCTCGGCCCGCTGGTCGGCGGCTGGCTGAGCGATCAGTACGGCATGGAGTTCAGCTTTTATTGGATGTGCCTGTTGAACGCCCTGGCCTGCGGCCTGGTGCTCGTCCTGCTGCCCAGCTCCCACTCGGCCGGCAAGACGGCCGTGCGGCAAGCCTCGTATCGACAGCTGTTGGCCCGCGCGCGGGTCAAGGGGCTGGCCCTGTATCGGGTGGTCAACACCATCCAGATGGGGCTGTGGTTTTCGTTTCTGCCGCTGCTGGGTACCGAAATCCTCAGCATGAACCATACGCGGATCGGCTGGGCGCTGGCCTGTTACATGCTGGTCAGCTCCCTGGTCCAGGTGCCGTTCGGCCGCATGGCCGACCGCTTCAGCAAGCGCCTGTTGATCATTACCAGCGGTCTGATCGGCTCGTTTGTGTTTTCCTTCATGTTTTTTGTCTGGGAATTCTGGCACCTGATGCTGATTGCTGCGGTGACCGGCGCGATGGGCGCCATGGCCATGCCGGCGCTTAACGCCCTGGCTGCGGAAGAGGGCCAGGACGGCAATATGGGTGCGGTCATGGGCATGCTCAACATGGCCATGAGCGTCGGCATGATGCTGGGGCCGGTCCTGGGCGGACTCGTGCTCGACGTGTCCGGCCTGCGGCCCCTGTTTCTGTTCGGTGCCGTGGCCGGCCTGCTCGGCACCTTCGGCTTTGCCCGGCTGAGCACTGCCGCCCCGCTGCCGGCCGTGGCCGCGCCGCGCCTGGCCGAAGGACCGACCCAGGCGCGCTAGTCCGGCCGCGCCAAGGAGAGGAGAGTATGGACATCCACGCCACCCGCCAGTTTGTCGAACGCGCCTGGACGGACAGGATTATTCCGGCCCTGACCGACTATCTGCGGATTCCGAACCAGTCGCCGGCCTATGACCCGGACTGGAATCGCAACGGCCATATGGATCGCGCGGTCGAGCTGGTCGTTGACTGGGTGCGGGCTCAGAACGTGCCCAGCCTCAGCCTCGACGTGGTCCGGCTCGACGGGCGCACCCCGCTGGTGTTCATCGAGGTGCCCGGACACACCCAGGAGACTGTGCTGCTGTACGGCCACCTGGACAAGCAGCCGCCGATGCACGGCTGGAACGAGGGCCTCGGGCCGTGGACGCCGGTCATCAGCGACGGCAAGCTGTACGGCCGGGGGGGCGCCGACGACGGCTATGCCGGCTTTGCCTCCCTGACCGCCATCCAAGCCCTGCAAGACCAGGGCCTGTCCCACGCCCGGTGTGTCATCATCATCGAAGCCGACGAAGAGAGCGGCAGCGACGATCTGCCCTATTATATCACCGCCCTCAAGGATCGGATCGGCTCGCCGAGTCTGGTCATGTGTCTCGATTCCGGGTGTGGCAACTACGACCAGCTGTGGGTCACCAACTCACTGCGCGGTCTGGTAACCGGCACCCTGTCGGTCTCGACCCTGACCGAGGGCGTGCATTCCGGGGCGGCGAGCGGGGTCGTGCCCTCTTCCTTCCGCGTGCTGCGCCAGGTGCTCAGCCGTCTGGAGGACGAGCGAACAGGGGAAATTCTGCCGTCTGAGCTGTACGCCGACATTCCCACCGAACGCCTGGGTCAGGCCGAGGCTGCGGCCGGGGTGTTGGGCTCGTCCGTCTCGGCCATGTTCCCGTTTCAGGCCGGGGCTGCGCCGGTGGCGGGCGAGCACGACGCCCTGCTGCTCAACCGGACCTGGCGCCCCCAGCTCGAAATCACCGGTGCGGCCGGGCTGCCGTCGCTCGACCAGGCCGGGAATGTCCTGCGGCCGCTGACCGCAGTCCAGCTGTCGCTGCGTCTGCCGCCGACGGTCGATCCGGACCGGGCCACGGCGTGCGTCAAAGCGCTGTTGGAGAAAGACCCGCCCTACGGCGCCACGGTCCGCTTTGAACCCAGCCTGGGCGCCTCGGGCTGGAACGCGCCGGCGCTCGCCCCGTGGCTGGAGCAATCCCTCAAGCGGGCCTCTCAGGAGTTCTTTGGCCGCCAGGCGTGCTATATGGGCGAGGGCGGCACGATTCCCTTCATGGGCATGTTGGGCGAGCAGTTTCCCCAGGCCCAGTTCATGATTACCGGCGTACTCGGCCCCCACTCCAACGCCCACGGTCCGAACGAGTTCCTCGAACTCTCGACCGGCGTGAAGCTGACCTGCTGTGTGGCCCGGGTGCTGGCCGATCACTATGCGACGCATTGCGGCTGAAACGGGAGGTCTCAATTTATAAGAAAGGCAGCGCCGATAAGATGGGCGACAACTAAAGACTAGGCTGCCCCATCTTTGGCGTTCCGCTCTGCCTCAATCTCCGTAGTGGGCCAGGGCTGATCGGCTTCTCGGCACTGCTCGACAAGTCGCTGCATATTTTGTGCATAGGAATGGCCCATATGAACCTCCTGGCTTTTACAGACTGACTTCGATGCTATTCCCCCATCCATCAGTGAGGGCCGAGCTGGCGACGATATGTCGGACTTTCACAAGCATTTCCCTGTTGTGAGAAAATTTAATTTCGCCTCGGCGTTGGAGCTGGCCAGCGACAATGCCGGGGTGGACCTTATGGAGCAGGGCAAAGCCTCTAATCTCCCGCTTTGAAAACAAAGGCCCTCTCCTAATAATGAAGCTTTCAATAGCCTTCCGAGAAACAAGAAAGTCTGCTGCAAAGCTATCTGCAAGTCTCTCAGATTCAGGCTTTTGGTCTGTTGAGAGAGCACCTTGACCAACAAGGTTCACGTCTATTGCCCCCGGCTTCTCCAAGCCATCGCCATTTTTGACATGCCAAAGCTCATGCATCAGGGTGAACCAGAACCAGTCAATACGGTCGTACCGGAATGAAAGAGCAACCACCGGCGAATGCCTATCGAGCCAGAGGCAAATACCGTCTATGCGTGTTTTAGGAAGTGGCTCAACGACAACAAAACGAATACCTGCTTCCATCAAGATACGGGGAGCATGGCGTGCTTCTTCTTCTTCATGTTTGATGGCGTCCAGTTTCTCTAGACATGTCTTAAGTGACGCCTGAGAGAAGGGGGGGGGGTCAAGGGCCTCGGCAAGCTGACGCACACGGAAGAGCCACGCGGTCTGGGTCGGTGTAGCATCTTCTTGAGCCATAGGTTTTCTTGCTGCATGTGGCCACAGGGTCGGTTCCTGATCTAGGTCAGAAATGTGGTAGAATTCGCAGACTTGTTTTTCTAAAACGTCGATGGATTCGGAAGGTTCAACCCAATGCCTCCGTATCATCTCCTTTATTGGAGCTTTCTCAAACAACCTGGCTCGCCTAACGACGCTATCGTCACGCGGCTTTGTTCGAGACAGCCGATAGGTACTTTCAAGGTTCATCCATAACTGTGCACCTGTTCCAAATGCCTCTCCCAACCCTTGCGCTGTCTCTGGGCTTATCGCTCGCTTGCCTGCTAAGATTTCATTAACAAGCTGGAAGGGACGCCCAAGAATTGCAGCAAGGTCAGTTTGCGTCCACCCACGGGCCTCTAGCTCTTCTTTGATGAATTCACCTGGGGGGAAAACCTCAGCTGGTACCCGCTCAGCCATAACCTCCCTTTCTTAGTGATAGTCCTCAACCGCCACCACCACCACAACTTTAGTTGGAGCTCGATCGTCAAGTTCTAAGATCAGGCGCCATTGGTCATTGAGCCGCATAGAATATTGATGCTTTCGTTTGCCTTTTAGCTTTTCAAAGTGCAAAGAACGCATCTGGTAAAACACACGCTCATCGGGCGTATTTCGGATGAATTGCAAACGCTTCCGAAACACCCTTACTACTGCCTGGGAAAATCCTCCGTCAAATTTTGGGTCAGTTTCCAACCGGTCCAGCCGCCCATCACGAAACCGCACTTCCATCTGTCGCCAGATTAAAATAGGGGAAGCGAAAAGTCAACTACTATTAGCATATTATGTGTGATAATGTGTTTTCACTTTGATATTGTTATCGTTTCAATCATAATATCCAATAAAAACAGTTACTTAGGGACTTTTGACAGAAAAAAGCCCCGCGATCAAAGTCCCCAGTCTATCTTGCCTCCCTCACACAACTGGGACGGCTCACTGAGTCAGAAGTTACTGCTGTATCGGCCGCGTATGAGTCTTTTTCAATCCAAGATCGAAAAAGCCTGGAAAGAACTGCAAAAGAATCAAGACCGCCTGTCCTAATTTCAACGGCAGCGTGTCCTGATTAGGACAGCACCCAGCGCCCGGCGCGCGTTGCCTTGGTCCTGGATTTCGGTTAGGGGTAAGCCATCACGCAGGAAACCTGTCAACAGGTTCAGAAGGACACGTTTCCGCTTTGAGGAGTTGTCATGGAAAGTCGTGCGCCGTCGCTTTTACCGGAACAGTTTGGCCCGCTGCAGGGCGTCCGGATTCTGTCAACCGGCAGTCTGATTGCCCAGCCGTATGCCGCCTCCCTGGCGGCCGAAATGGGCGCCGAGGTGATCCAGGTCGAACGCCCGGGCGAGGGGGACGCGGCCTGGCGACACCTGGGCATGCAACTGCCGACCACGGATGGCAGCGGCCAGGTCGCCACCACCTGGGTCCAGGAGCGACGCAACGAGCTGTATACGACCCTGGATTTCAGTACCCCCGAGGGCAAACACATCTTCCTCAAGCTCATTGAGGCGTGTGATATCTGGATGGAGAGTTCCAAGCCGGGCTCGTACACCAAGTGGGGACTGACCGATGAAGTGGTGTTGCAGACCAACCCCAAGATCGTCATCGCCCACGTATCGGGCTACGGCCAGACCGGACATGCGGACTATCTGGGCCGGGCCTCGTATGACATGATCGGCCAGGCCTTCGGCGGGCTGATGTACCAGACCGGGTTTCCCGACCCCGAGCCGCCGGTCCGGGCCAACCCGTGGACCGCCGACTATATTACCGCCCTGTTCTGTTTGTGGTCGTCGCTGTCGGGCTATATCTACGCCCAGCGGACGGGCAAGGGGCAGGTCATTGACGTCTCACAGTTCGAGTCTATTCACCGCCTGCTGTCGGGCACCATGGTCGAGTACTTTGCCAACGGCTTCGTGCGCGGTCGGTCGGGCAATAAGGCGACCGCGTTTCAGCCCTACGACGCCTTTCAGGCCAGCGACGGCTGGGTGGTGATCGGCGCGGTTGGACTGGCCGTCTTCTCGCGGGTGTGCCAGGCCATCGGCCTCGACCCGGAGGACGAGAAATGGCACAACGCCAGCTCGGACGTGAATTCGATTGAGGGCATCGAGTTTGACGCCCTGCTGCG
>JAAXHF010000372.1 GCA_012271025.1 Deltaproteobacteria bacterium
CATGAACCGGTTGACACGTTTCCTCTCGTCAGACGGGCGCGGACGACGATGTATTGGGCCGAAGCCTTTGTCGGTCGCAGGTGGGTCCCGCTGGACCCGGCCGGCGGCTATTTGGGCTGGCTGCCAAATACCTATCTGGCGCTGTATCGCAACGACCTGCCGCTGTTGGGCCATACCCGCCAGGTGTCGGTGGACTATAGCTTTGTCATCCGACGCCTCAGCCCGAGTGCCGCCCTGGACATCGATGCCCCGTCCCAACCGGACGACGGGCATTTCTGGACGGCCAGCGCCGCTGTTGACCGTTCCCGGGCCTCGGCGGTACTGATTCATGACGGGCGGCTGTCGGACCACCAGCTCCAGCCGCTGCTGGACCGGGCTCGGGCGGCCGGCATCAACGCCTCGGTCTTCAGCATCCGAGACGGCTCGCGCGCCTTTCGTCAGGCCAGCCTGGAAGCCGTGTTCGAGGCCAAGCGGGCACTCCTGGCCGACGCCGACCTCGTCCTGCTCAATACCCGTGACGCGGCCGGGCTGTACGCCCTGCTGGGCCAGACCGGCAGTCGTGATAGCCACCCGATATCCACCGGCGCACGGCTGGTCATAGCCAGTGGCGTCACCCGACCGGTCGGCCACGTCTTTGCCGCGCTGATTGAGCGGGTGCTCGGAGCGGCTTCGGTCGTGCTACTCGCCTACCAGCCCGACCCCGGCCCGGTGTGGGCGACCAGCCTGGCCGGCCTGACGCTCCTCCAAAGCGGCAACGTGTCCTCCAGCTCCATGAATCCGTCGACACGTTCCCTCTTTCACGCCTCGCGGGACAGCGAGTTGGGCTGGTGGCGCACCCGGGTGGTCGGCGTGTGGCACTACGCCATCGAGGCCGGGGTGTCGCTGCCGGCGCTGAACGCCATCCTGGTTCTGCCCGTCATCGCCTTTTTTCTGGTCATCGGACGGAACCTGATCGGTTTGGAGACCTTTGGATTTTTTGCTCCCATGCTGCTGGCCCTGGCCTTTCTGAGCACCGGCCTGGGCTGGGGGCTGCTGATCTTCGGCGCCATCATCGGTATTGGCGGCGGCCTGCGGGTAGCCTTGCAGGGGCTGCGCCTGCACCTGGTCGCCCGGGTGGCCATTCTGATTGCGGTCGTGGCGCTGAGTATGGCCGGACTGACTCTGGTCGGGGCTCGGCTGGGCATCGGGGCGCTGCTCCAGGTCGGGATTTTCCCCACCGTCATCATCGCCAACATGATCGAGAACTTCAGCAATACTCAGCTGGAGCGCGGCACCCGGGAGGCGCTGCGGCTGAGCGCCAATACCCTGCTGGTCGCCCTGGTGTCGTACGGCTGTATCGAAAACACCGACCTGAGACCGCTGTTGCTGGCCTTTCCCGAGCTGCTGGTCGGGATCATCGGGCTGGAGCTGGTGATCGGCTGCTGGCGCGGGATGCGGCTGGTCGAGTATGTGCGTTTTGCCCGTGTGCTGCGTCAGGCCGCAGCCGCCGACCAGAGATAGAGCCCCATGTTGCAGCTGCTGCGCAGCGTGTCCCGGCAGTTTCTGGGTCTGAACCGGCGCGACCGCGACCTGGTCGCCCGCTATAACCCGCGCCGCCTGGCCCACGACACCATCCACAAGCTGCACACCAAGACCCTCCTGCGCGCCTGCGACATTCCGGTTGCCGAGACCCTGGCGGTGTACCGCTTCCCGCACGAACTCAGGCGCTTTGTTCAGGACGCTGCCGACTGGACAGATTTTGTGATTAAGCCTGCCCAGGGTACGGGCGGAGGTGGGGTCGTTGTCGTTGCCGGCCGCGAGGCTGAGGCTTTTCTGAGCCTACTGCCCCCCAGGCTCAGAAAAGCCTCAGCCTCGCG
>JAAXHF010000534.1 GCA_012271025.1 Deltaproteobacteria bacterium
ATATGAATGGCCTGTTCGAGCGCAAAGTGTTCGCGCTCCTTGACCCAATACTTCAGAAAATAGGTCGGCAGGCTGGAATCCATGATCTGCCCGCAGTGGGCGCCGGAGTCGCCCAGGCCGATAACGACCTGGGGATGATCCAGCATGTGCTGCACGGCCTTAAACTGCGGGTTGAGGAAGGGGTAGTTGAACAGCGTCTCGCCGTTGTTTTCGAGAGACAGGGCAATAAAAGCTTCGCCCGGACTCACGCCAAGGCGGTCGGCATGGGTCTGGAGACTGTCCGTTGCCCCCAGGTCATAGCGCACTTCACCTTGAGGCAGAATATAAATCTGGCTGAAATCGATCGGCGGCGGGTCGTCCTTGGCTTCCTGTATCATGCGCGTCTGATAGGCCGGGTCACGCAGTTTGGCAACTTTGTCGGCCAGGCTCAGGCCGCGCAGGGCCCGCCACGCCGGAGCCCGGTCAAACGGTGTCCGATTGACAAAGCCGAACAGCACGCCAATGCCCCGCGTGGTGGACTGGGCAAAGACCTTGGCTCCGCGCCTGGCGCTGGCGTTGATCTGGTTCAGCATGGACGCATACGCCGTCGGATGGGGGCGGCTCTGGGCCAGGCCAAAGGTCACGGGTCGGCCGGTGGCCAGACTGACTTCCGTCATCCAGTGCACTTCGCGTTGCAGGTCTTCCTGGCGGCCGCTGTCGATACCCGGCGCGGCCTCAACCACGCCGCGTTGCAGTTCGCCCAACGCGCTGGCGATTCCCATCAACTCGTCAAACTCGGCAAAAGTACCGGGAACAGGCTGCCCCTCCGGGGTGCGGTGGAGGATGGTCCGCGAAGTGGAAAATCCGAGCGCCCCGCCGGCAATAGCTTCGGCGACAATATCGTGCATCTTGCCAATGGCCTCGGGGCTGGCGGGCTTGTTTTCCAGGCTTTCCTCACCCATGGCCCAATAGCGGACCGCGCAGTGACCAACCATACCGCCGACGTTGACTCCCTTGGGAGCCGTATCGAGCGCCTTGAGATATTCCCCGTAGGTTTCCCATTTCCAGGGCATGCCTTCGGTAATGCTCGTCGCGGGAATATCTTCCACCGATTCCATCAGGTGAGCCAGATAGTCCCGGTCTTGCGGACGGCACGGGGCAAA
>JAAXHF010000279.1 GCA_012271025.1 Deltaproteobacteria bacterium
TTGTGGGTGGGCTGGTTCGGCTTTAACGCCGGCAGCGCCCTGGCTGCCGACGGCAACGCCGGCATGGCCATGCTGGTCACGCATATTTCCGCGGCGGCAGGCTCCCTGGCCTGGGTTGCCTGTGAGTGGATTAAACACGGCAAGCCCAGCGTGCTGGGCATCGTCACCGGCATGGTGGCGGGCCTGGGCACGATCACTCCGGCTTCGGGTTTCGTCGGTCCCCTGGGCGGGCTTTTGATCGGTATCTCAGCCGGTGTCGTGTGCTATTTCGCCACCCAGTACATCAAGCGCAGTCTGAAAATCGACGATTCCCTGGACGTGTTCCCGGTGCACGGGGTCGGCGGCGCGCTCGGCACCCTGTTAACGGCCGTGTTTTTTGCGAGCAGCCTGGGCGGCCCCGCAGAGGCCGGTTATGCGATGGGTTCGCAGTTCATGATCCAGGCCGTGGGCGTGATCGCAACCATCCTCTGGTGCGGCATAGTCAGCTTTATCATCCTGAAGGTAGTGGACGCCCTCATCGGGCTGCGCGTGACCGCGGATGAAGAAACCGAGGGACTGGACCTGGTATCCCACGACGAGCGCGGCTATTCCTTCTGACCCGCGTATCTCGCCGTCGCTTGCTATCCCTGCGCAAGCGGGGGGCCGGTACCGCACGGTGCCGTAATCCGCCAGGGTCTCCATTGTCATCCCCGCGCGAGCGGGAAGCCGGCATTTTTGGCGCCTGTCCTGGGGCGTGATTGCCTTGTCACCCCCGCACAAGCGGGAAGCCGGAGATGCTGGCGGGGCGTCAACGGCTAACTGACTTGTCATCCCCGCGCGAGCGGGAAGCCGCTATTCCGAATATGGCTACAAAGGTGACAATGCTTGTCATCCCCGCGCGAGCGGGAAGCCGGTAAAACAAAGAGTCGCCGGAGCCTGCCCTGGCGACACGGTGTCATGCTGGTCAACGGAACAAGCCCGGTATGAGACTGCTTTTATTCAACCAGCAAAATTCCCTTATAATCAGATTGTATTTCACC
>JAAXHF010000195.1 GCA_012271025.1 Deltaproteobacteria bacterium
GTGATGGCGCTGGCGTCGTCCCAGGATGGGAAAAAGCTGTACGCCTTTAGCGTTGGCAGAGACATCTCGGTGCTGAATCCAGAGACGGGTCAGGTCGAGGACGTGATCCCCATGGCGGACTGGAACGTGACCGGTGCCGGAAAGCTGGAGGGACTGCCTTTATGGAACCCCTATCAGGAAAATGATTTCCTGGCCTCGTTTGCCGTATATATGACGGACACGATTACCCAGCACGCCACCGTTGGAGTGGCCACCCTTGACCTCAAACAGGCTAATCCGGAGCTGCAAGTGGTGGAGCTCCAGCCCTATGAGGCCGAGTGGTGGACGGCTCACGGGGCGGTATCGGCCAAAACCCAGAAGGCCTATCTTGGCTGGGACAAGCTGTGGAAAATGGACATCCCGACGCGCCAGATGGAACAAGTGGCGCAGTTCGACACCAACAGCGTCTTCGGCTCTTTCCTCCATCCCGACGGGACCAAGGTCTACTGCGGCGGAAACTGGAGCGCGTTGTCCGTGTTTGACGCCGATACGCTCAAGCCTCTCAAGAAGATTGACCTGGGGCACTCCCAAGCCGGTGCGGGCCTCCGGTTTGTCAACCGCGAGAATGGATTTTAGCGGAACACGCCGCAGCCCCCTGGGTAGCGTGGTAGACGGGACTGCTGATGCAATACGATCTGCTCATCAAAGGCGGTCAGGTCATTGACCCCGGCTGGCCGCAGTACCACAAACTCCAGCCCGCAGATGTGGCGATTCGGGACGGCAGGATAGCGGCCGTCGCCGCCGACATTCCCGCAGACCAAGCGGCCCGCGTGCGCGAGGTGTCCGGCCATATTGTCTGTCCTGGGTTGATCGACGTTCACGCCCATACCTTTGTGAACGCCCACGATATGGGCGCCGAAACCGACCGGCGCTGTGCCGCGAGTGGGGTGACTACGCTGATTGACGCCGGCAGCGCCGGTTCGGCCACCTTCCCCGGACTGCGGCAGTATGTGGCCAATACGAGCGAAGTCCGGCTGCGCTGTTTCATTCATCTGTCTGCCCTGGGTCTGATCCACCTCCGGGTCGGAGAGCTGATGCTTATGGACTATGCCGACCCTGAGGGCTGCGCGCGCACGATTGCCGACAACCGCGACCTCGCCATTGGCGTCAAGCTGCGCTTCAGCAATAACGTCGTGCCGGACGCTGCCGGGACCGAACCGCTGCGTCTCGCCCGCCGGGCGGCCGATATGGCAGGCGTGCCCTTGATGGTGCATATTACCGACGCGCTGCTGCCGGTCCCTCAGATTTTAGAATTCCTCAAGCCGGGCGATGTGGTGACCCACTGCTTCCACGGGTTTGCATACGGTATCATGGGACCGGAAAAGAAAGCTATTCTCAAAGAAGTCTGGGCGGCACAGAAAGAGGGGATTATTTTTGACTGCGCGCATGGGCGCATGCACTTTCCGTTTCCGTTTGTCCGGCAGGCCCTGGACGCCGGATTTTTGCCCGACACGGTCGCGACCGACCTGACGCTCCCCAGCGCGACCAGAGGACCGGTCTTTGATCTGCCGACGACCATGTCCAAGCTCCTCAATCTGGGTATGGGCCTGGAAGACGTGATCCGCTGCGTTACCACCAATCCCGCCCGCGTGATTGGAGAGGCTGAGCAACTCGGAACGCTCAGACCCGGTGCCACTGCCGATGTCGCCGTACTCAGCCTTGAACAGGGAGAATTCGATTTTATCGATACCGACCAGAACCATATGACCGGCGAGAAAAAACTGGTCGCCCAGCTCACGGTCAAAGATGGACGGGTGTGGTATCAGGCCGACCGAGC
>JAAXHF010000441.1 GCA_012271025.1 Deltaproteobacteria bacterium
CCGGCGGCGACACCCGCTTCTTGCAGGCGTTCCATCAGTGCGGTTGCCTCCTGCTCCTGCGTCCAGGCGCTGATGTATTGGTCGAGCTCATCCTCGGCCGTCTTTCTCTTGTGCGCCGTATCGAACCGCCCGTTTTGCGTCCAGGCCGGATTCCCCACCACGCGACAGAAAGTGCGCCAGTCCTCGTCCGACGTGACGGCAATCGTGAGCCACTCGTCTTCGCCCCGACAGGGGTAACACCCGTGAGGGGCCAGGGTGGGGTGACGATTGCCCAGGCGCGCCTGAGAGCGGCCATTGATGGTGTACTCCAGCAGGGCGGCGGCGTTGAACGGTAAGAGTCCCTCAACGTGGGACAGGTCAATCGAGACCCCTGCACCGCGCCGTTCCTGTTCAAATGTCCCGACCAGCGCGGCGAAGCAGGCGTTGAGCGCCGACACCGGGTCGCCGATGGCGTTGCTGAGCATCTGGGGCGGGCCGTCTTCATAGCCGCTGACCCCGGTTATCCCGGCCATGGCCTCGGTGGTGGTACCAAAGCCGAGATATTCGCTCTCCGGGCCACTATTGCCAAAGGCGGGCAGGGTGACCATTACGAGTTGCGGGTTGACCGCTTTCAGGGTGTCAAACTCGATGCCGAGTTTGCGCAAACTGCGCGGCGGATAGTTGGCTACCAGGACATCGCTGATCCGGACCAGGTCGCGAAACAGCTCTCGTCCCCGCGGGTGGGTGAGTTCCAGCGCAATGCCGTATTTATTCCGATTGACCGTATTAAACGTTGGCGACTGCTCGTAGGGCCGGCCCCCGTCTTCCGTGACCTCGGGGGCGGCTCCGCGCCACCAGTCCATATGTGATGGGGATTCGACCTTAATGACCTCTGCGCCAAAGTCAGCCAGCAGACAGGTCGCCAACGGACCGGCCCAGCCATTGGTTAAATCCACGACGCGTAGCGGCTGTGTCATACGCTTGCTCCTGTGTCTTGCTATTTCTCAGTTAATGGCGCCCGCGGCCCGGAGGCGGTGCAGGTCGGCGTTGCCATAGCCCAGCTTTTCGCCCAGCACGCTCGTCGTGTGCTCCCCGACTCGGGGGGCGCACCGGAGGCGGAGGATGGGCTGTCCGCTTTCGCGGGACGGCGGGCCGGGGATGGAGACGGTTCCTCCTCCGGGACCCTCGACCTCGATAAACGCCTGACGCTCTTTGAGCTGGGCCCATTCGACGACTTCTTGGGCAGAAGGGATAGGCGACAACGGAATTCCGCGGGCTTGCGCGGCATGATAGATGTCCCATTTCTTGCGGTCGCGCATCCACGGAATAAGCGCCGTATGTAATTCCTCGGCGCAGAGTGCCAGGGTCGAGATGTTCTGAAAGCGTGGATCACCTGCCAGGTCGGGCCGTTCGATCAGTTCGAGCAGCGCAACGATTTGATGCGGCAGGCCGGCGTGTACGCCCACATAACCATCTGCACATGGCAGTGTGACCAGATTCGGAAACGCCGCGTGAAGCTGCTTGCCCGAACGCTGGCGGACAAAGCCCGAATAGGAAAACGCCACAAAGTCGTACAGGGACGTGGCAATCAGGGCCTCCTGAATGGAGACCTCAACGTGCTGCGCGGCCTGGGTTGCGTTCCGGTTCCGTACAGCTTGGAGGGTGCCGATGGCGGCGTATAACCCAGCCAGGTATTGGCCGAACGCGCCCCCCGGCTGGACCGGAGGGCGGTCCAGTTCGCCCATCGGATAGGTCCAACTGCCCAGGGCAAAGGCGACACTGTCGGTCATCCGATAGTCCCGGTAGGGGCCGGATGCGCCGAAGTTCGAGATGGCCACGCTCACCAGCCGTGGGTTGGCAGCCCGCAGCACCTCTTGGCCTAGACCCAGGCGCTCAAGGGTTCCCGGGCGGAAATTCTCAACGACCACATCGGCGCGTTCAATCAAGCCTAAGACCGCCTCGCGTCCGGGTTGACAGGTGAGGTCAATCGCCACCGACTGTTTGCTGGTGTTCAAGAAACAAAAGAGGCCGCTCTGCTCTTTTGTGGGGGAAGGGTCCCCCAAGCCCCCTCTGCCGGGCTGGTCGTCAAAAAATGGCGGCAGGGTCCGCCCTCCTTCGCCACCTGCCGGTGGTTCAATCTTGATGACCTCGGCCCCATAGTCGCCGAGCAATTTTGTACAATAGGGCCCCGCAATATAATGGGTCAGGTCAATAACGCGAATGCCACTCAGGGCCCGTTCCAGGGACATGCCGAACCTCCTGTCTTCCAA
>JAAXHF010000459.1 GCA_012271025.1 Deltaproteobacteria bacterium
CTGACATCCGCCTCTGAGGAACTTTCCGGTCCCGGCGTCACACGCTTTTCACACCTGTGGCCCTTTACTCTTTTCGCAGAAGCGTTTATCTTCCCGGCGTACCGCTTCGGGTGTGGCTTTCGTGCGCCGACACCCTGCGGAGGGCAGTCATTCAGTATTCCCGGAGACGAGGAGGATAAACGAAAACATGGACATCAACTCTGATGCGGTGTCTCTCTACGCAATGATTCTCGGCGTGATCGGGCTCATCGTGGCGTTTATTATTTTCAAGTCCGTTTCCAGTCAGCCTAGCGGCAATGACCGCATGCAGGAGATTGCCAGCTCTATCTATGAAGGGGCCATGGCTTTTCTCAGGCGTGAATATCGAATCCTGATCATCTTCGTGCTGGTCGTCTTCGGCCTGCTCGCCTGGCAGGTCGCGCTTGAGACCGGTATCGCCTTTCTGACCGGTGCGATCTGTTCCGCGCTGGCCGGCTATCTCGGTATGCAGTCGGCCACCAAGGCGAACGTCCGCACCTCTGAGGCCGCCAGGGCAGAGGGCGAGGGAGCCGCGCTGCTGGTGGCTTTCAATGGCGGGGCGGTCATGGGCCTGTCGGTCGCCAGCCTGGGTCTGCTCGGGGTCGGCGCTTTTCTCAGCCTGTACTCTGACCCGGCAACCTCAACATACATCAGTGGCTTTGCCATGGGCGCGAGTTCCATCGCTCTGTTTGCTCGGGTCGGGGGCGGTATTTATACCAAAGCCGCGGACGTCGGCAGCGACCTGGTCGGCAAGGTTGAGGCCGGTATCCCCGAAGATGACCCCCGTAATCCCGGTGTGATTGCCGATAACGTCGGGGATAATGTCGGCGATGTGGCTGGTATGGGCGCGGATATTTTCGAGTCCTATGTGGGTTCCATCATTGCCACGATTGCGATCGGCGCGACGGTCATCGTGGGAAGCGATGTCTGGAACAAACTGGGTGACGCGGGGGTGGAAGAAGCCGTGTTGCGCAACGCCCTCATGGCCCTGCCACTCAGCATGGCTGTCGTCGGCCTGCTGGCCTCCTTTCTGGGCATCTTCTCGATGAAGGCGCTCAAGAACGTCGGGCCGCAGAACGCGCTGCGCTATTCCGGGTTCATTGCCGCGGGGGTGTTCATTATAGCGGCGCTCGTTCTGGTGAATGTCCTTCCCGTGGCGACCGGTATTTTCTGGGCGGTGGCGTCGGGTTGCGTGGTCGGTGTCGGAATCGGCCTGATCACCGAGTACTACACCTCGGCCTCGCCCGTAGCGCGGGTGGCAGAAGCCAGCAAGACGGGCTATGCCACCAATATCATTCACGGCCTGGCGGTCGGTCTGGAAAGCTGCGCACTGCCCGTGCTGGCCATTTGCGCTGCTATTTTTATTGCCAACCACTTTGCCGGCCTGTACGGCATTGGGATTGCCGGCGTCGGCATGCTGGCCACGGTTGGCGTGACCATGTCCGTCGACGCCTACGGCCCCGTGGCAGACAACGCCGGCGGTATTTCCGAAATGGCCGAACTCGGCCCGGATGTCCGCAAGATTACTGACGGCCTGGACGCCCTGGGTAATACCACGGCGGCAATGGGAAAAGGCTTTGCCATCGGCTCTGCCGCCCTGACCGCCCTGGCCCTGTTTTCCGCGTTCACCCAGGCTGTTGACCAGAATCGACTGGCGGCGGGAATGGAACCGCTGCTCATCGTGGTAACCGATCCGGTCGTGGTCATTGGTCTGCT
>JAAXHF010000260.1 GCA_012271025.1 Deltaproteobacteria bacterium
CGGCCGCCAGCTCGGCCGTGCCGATTGTGCCCAGAATCCAGAAGAACAGGGTCATGCCCAGGGCAAAGAAGATGTGCTGGACGCCGGCCGGAACCGACAGGCGGATCAGCGTCCACAGGGTTGCCCGGTCCGGCCGCCGGACCAGAAATCCAGCGCCCCGGGCACGCCGGTAGGCGGTCAGCAGATAGGCCAACGAGCCGACCGATAGCGCCGTTGTGGTCCCGATGCCAGCTCCCAACACGCCCAATGCCGGCGCCCCCAGGTTGCCGAATATCAACACCCAGTTCAGAAAGATGTTGATCACATTCATCAGAATGATCGTGCGCATATAAATCGCCGACAGATTGACCGCATTCCAGTAGCCGCGAAACACAAAATTCGTGCCCATCGCGGTCAGGCCGACCAGCCGGGCCTGGAGGTAGTGGGTGCCCTGACTGGCGACTGCGGCATCCTGGCTGAGAAGCGGAAAGAAGCTCGGGGCGGCAAAGATGAGCCACACCGACAGCGGAATCCCCAGCACCAGCACCAGCAGCAGGCCGCCGTTCAGGGGCACGGCATTCTCGCCTCGACGGCCCGCCCCCAGCCAGCGTGCCGCAGTCGCCTGCACGCCGGTCGACAGGCCCATGATGAACGCGCCGCAGGTGAAAGTGGTAAACCCGGCCAGCCCGACCGCAGCCAGCGCATCGTCGCCCAGGGAGCCGACCATGGCCGTATCGACCAGATTCATAATATTCTGGGACACCATGCCACCCATGATGGGCAGGGCCAGGCTGAGAATGCGGCGCAGGGACGAGACGGACCGGACGGCAAGGTCTTGGGGAGAAGAATCGGCGTGCAAGGGGCGACTTTCGGTTGAACGTGCGGCTCTTTGCCTGTCACGTCGTCTGAGAGAGGGATCGCACGGAGCCTAGGCCAGCAGCGGCATGACATCCTGACCGAAGCGCTCCAGCTCCTCAATCAGCGGATGGAACTGCAACAGAAACGTCTCCACCCCAACGGCCTCAAAGGCGCGCATACGCTCGGCGATCTGAGCCGGCGTGCCAACCAGTCCGGCTGCGGTCCCGCCGTTCGTGCCCAGGGTCTGGGCTTCGTACGAGCCCGTTTTGATCATCACGACATCTTTGTCGTAGCCGGTGAGTTTGTCCTGCCGCAGCGCGACCAAACGCTCAAATTCGGCCCGGGCTTCGCGCTCGGTGTCACGACAAATCACAAACGCCGACATGCCAAAGCGGGGCTGTCGGCCGTATTCCGCAGCCAGCCCTCGGACGTGGCCGATGATGTCGGCGAGGTGTTCGACCGGCCGGCCGTTGATCAGAAAAATGTCGGCCATTTTCGCCCCCAGCCGACGGCCGGGCTCGGATTCTCCCCCGACATAGATGGGCGGATGCGGCTGTTGGACGGGCTTGGGGGACAGGCGCGTGTCCTTCACCTGGTAGTAGTGTCCGGCAAAGCTGTAGCGCTCCTGCGTCCAGCTGCCCTTGATGATCGTCAGAAACTCTTCAGAACGGGCGTAGCGCTCGTCGTGGGGCAGGATGGGCGCGCCGAGCATTTCGAACTCGGTCAGCCACCAGGCCGACACCAGATTGATCGCCATCCGCCCGTGGCTGATGTGATCGATATTGCTGGCCATCTTGGCGATGACGCCGGGCGCTCGAAAGCCGGGCTTGACCGCAGTAATAATCTCAATCTTGTCGGTAACGGCCGCCAAGGCACTCGCCGTTGACCAGGCGTCGAGCTGGTCGAGCCCGGGTTCGACCGGATTCATGAAGTGCTCGGCGATGAGCAAGGTCTCGAAGCCGAGCCGCTCGGCCAGCAGCGTCGCGCGCTTGGTCGAGGCAAACGAGGCGTCACAGGTTTCCGGGCGGGTCGAAATAATCCAATTGCCATACACCGACGGCCAAAACCCCAATCGCATCAGCGCCCCTCTCCTCGAAGCAATCTCTTCCGCAGGCTACGTGTGGCTCTCGGATGTGTCAATGAGAAACGCCCATTCGACCGCAACGACCCCGGCCACGCCCCTCCCCTTTTTCGGCTCCGGCTGTTAGACAAAAGGACGAGCGAGGACATCGAGCAAAGGAGTTGGCATGACACACACGATTGGTCTTTTCCACCCCGGAGAAATGGGAGCAACGGTTGGAGCGGCCGCCCGGCTGAACGAGGTGCCGGTCGTGTGGGCCTCGGACGGGCGGAGTCCCCAGACCCGTGGCCGAGCCGAGGCGGCGGGCTTGACCGATGTGGGCTCCCTGTCCGCCGTGGTTGAACACAGCGGTATCATCCTCAGCGTGTGTCCGCCCCACGCCGCAACCGAGCTGGCCCGCGCCGTGACCGAGCAGCGTTTTTCGGGCGTCTACGTTGACGCCAACGCCGTGTCTCCGGCCACCAGCCGGGACGTGCGGCAGATTGTCGAGGCCGCAGGGGCGCGCTTTGTTGACGGCGGCATCATCGGTCCGCCGGCCCTGAAACCGGGCACGACCCGTCTGTATCTGTCCGGCGCCGAGTCCGCGCGGGTGGCGGCCTGTTT
>JAAXHF010000076.1 GCA_012271025.1 Deltaproteobacteria bacterium
TCGGTCAGCGTACACTTCATGCCGGGGAAGGCCAGCCCGTGGTCCGTCGTGTAGATGAACAGCGTATCCCCGGCCAGCCCTGCCTTCTCCAGCGCCTCCAGAACGATCCCGACCTGGTCGTCCAGAATTTTGGCCATACGTTTGTAGGAGGCCATGTCGTATCTGGTCTCCGGCGTATCGGGCAGCGGCGCCGGCGGCAGCGTATAGCGCACGTCCTCCTCCTCGCTCGGCTCCGGAAAGACGCGATGCGTCTCGGAATAACCCACCGCCAGGAAGAAGGGACGGTCATGCTCCCGGTTGATGAACTCGACCGCAGCCTCCGTTCTGTACTCCGGACCCCGGGACCCGGGCGGGTCGGCTTCGGCGATCCATTCGTAGCCCAGCGTGCGCGTATCGAGCGTCAGGTGTTGAAAGCCGCACAGGGCGGTGCGATAGCCGTGGCCGCGCAGAAAGTTCGCCAGGTGCCGTTCGGGATGCTGCAGAAAAAAGTCCCGGTTGGCCAGCCCCAACTGCCCGCAGGAATGCGAGCTCTGACCGGTGAGCAGACAGGCCCGGCTCGGCGAGCAGGTCGGCGCCGCGCTGAACGCCCGCCGGAAGAGAACGCCCTCCTCCGCCAGCCGCTGCAGATTGGGCGCGGGCACCGCATGGCCGTAGGGCTGCAGGTACCGGCCCGTGTCGTGCGAGTGCAGGTAAATGATGTTCATGTGAGGATTCCTCATTACCGTGTGTGCGGGACGACCATAGCCGCCCTTGTAGCGGCGTCCAATCTACGTGAACTGCTCGATGGAGCATGCAGAATCATCATGGCATGGCCTATGTATACGGCGCAAATCACTTCTCCCAGCCAACTCCTGCGCCTACGCTAGCCACTGACCCCTCATCCCAAACCCCTAACTCCTAACCCCTGCAGTTTCCGCCGACTCGCGTCCCCAAACTGTCAGCAGCATAAATGCCGCCAGCGTACAGACGGCCGACACCGGTCCCAGCCCCCACACGCCGAATCGGGTGTACATCCACGGCCCGGTAAATCCGGTGAAGGTCATCCCCACCAGGTTGATCGCCACCGCCAGCGACATTACCTTGCCCCGCCGGTCCGGAGCCTGTTCGCTGACCAGGGCGACGGCGCTGACGAGGCCGTACTCGAATGTAAATCGCATCAGCAGCAACGCCGCGACGACCGGCAACAGCCCGATATTGACGGCTGGGAGAGAGAGGTAAACCAGCGCTGAACCGAGAAGACCTGCCTGAAATGATCGCTTCTTGCCGACCCCGTCCGCGATCAATGACACGAGAACAGCCCCCGCCAGGTCCGCTGCGCCCTGCAACAGGGCCACCAGGCCCAAGGCAGTTGCCGTCAGGCCGTATTCGGTCT
>JAAXHF010000189.1 GCA_012271025.1 Deltaproteobacteria bacterium
CTGCTGGCGTTTGCCGTGTCGAATCTCAACAGTCTGATCGAGGCCAATAAAGACCGGCTGCTGGCCCAGGCCGAGCAGGCCCTGGGTCGCCCGCTACAGATTGGAGACATCGAACTGAGCCTGTGGGGCGGGATCGGCGCCCGGCTGCAAAACGTGGCCCTGGCCGACGACCCGGCCTTTTCCTCAGACACCTTTGTCCGCGCCGCAGACCTGCAAATCAGGCTCAAATTCATGCCGCTCCTCAGACAAGAGCTTGAGGTCGGGCGGGTCATTGTGCGTGACCCGGTCATTCGGCTGATTCGCAATGCCGAGGGCGTGTTCAATTTTGCCAGCCTGGGCGGGGGAGAGACTCAGGCCACTCCGCCCCAAGCCTCGGAGGCAGCCCCGGCCGGCGACGGGGAGGGTCTTCCGTCGAGCGGCACACAGGGTTTGCCGCTGCTCAAAGGTAATCGTGATAACAACCCGATATCTCAGAGGACATCACGATTACCTTTGCTGGTCGCCCTGGCCAACATCGCCAGCGGCGACATCCACTACACCGACCGTCAGACCCAGACCGAGCTGCGTCTCAGCCAGTTCGACCTGGAGGTCGAGGATCTGAGCCTTGATCGGCCGCTCAGCCTGGAGCTGTCAGCAGCCTTTCTGGCCGAGCGACAGAACCTCCACGTATCGGGCAGCTTCGGACCGCTGGGGCCGGAGGGGCAGGTCGAGCAGCTGGCCGTTGACGCCAGCCTCAGCCTCGACCCGCTCGACAGTGCCGCCCTGGCTCAGGCGTTACCCCAGCTTGCCGAGACACTTCCAGCCGGCCTCGGTCTGTCCGGCCCGCTGCGCCTCAGCAGCCGCGTGTCGGGAACGGCCGCAGCCCTGATGGTGTCTGATGTGCGACTGACAGCCTCGGTGTTTGAGTCCGACCAGACCAATCTGCGGGTGACGGGTGAGGTGGGTCCGCTGGGCGCCGATATGGCCGCTCTGCGCCTCGATGGCGACATTGCCCTGGGGCCGTTCGACCTGCCCCAGCTGCTGCGCTTTGACCCCCTGGCCGCCCATCTCCCGCCTGAACTGAGGGCTGAGGGTCCGGCTACGGTGACGCTCCGGGCTGAGGGCGGGCTGGACGATCTGGCCCTCACCGCAACAGTCGAAGCCACGGACAGCGCGCTTGAGTTTGGCGATCAGTTTCGCAAACCCCAGGCCACGCCGCTGGTGGTGACAACCGAGGCCCGCCTGACGCCGGAGCGTGTCGATCTCCAGGAGACAAAAATCCAGCTGCACACCCTGGCCCTGACCACCAGCGGCGAGGTCGGCCTCGGCACTCCTCCAGAATTGGATCTGCGGCTGGACTCCAACCAGGTCGACCTGGCCGGCTGGCGTGAGATTGTGCCTGAGCTGCACGCTTTGTCTGCCGCCGGACAGCTGGAGCTGCACTGCCGCATCAAGGGAGCGCTGGCCGAAGAGCGGTGGCCGGCGGTGACCGGCACGCTTGACCTCCGCCAGGCGAGCGCCAGCCTGGCTCAACTCCCCCAACCGCTGACCGACCTGAACGCCTCGATTCGCCTGACCGGCCAGGGCGCCAGCATCCAGAATGCCTCGGCCCGGATCGGCAGATCGGTCTTTGCGCTGGCCGCAGACCTTGCCCACCTCAGACCCGTGGACGCGCGCTACAGCCTGGGTTCGCCCGAGCTGTGGCTGGCGGATGTCGGGGGTGATGGCCAAGCCGCCTCGGATGTCCTCAGCAGTCTCAAGAGCGAAGGCCGGCTGCGGCTGGAGGGCGGACGGCTGGCGCTCGGCGCCACGCTCTCCTCGGCTCAGGGCCGACTGGCCGCAGTTGACTACACCGACCTCCAGACCGAGCTGTCCGTGCGGGACCAGGTGGCCACGCTTGAGCGGTTCAGTGTCCATACGCTGGGCGGCTCGGTCAGTGCCTCGGGACGTTACGATACGGCTGCCAGCCCGCCCCGGCTCCGACTCGCCTCGCAGGTCTCGGACATTGAGCTGGCCGAGCTGTTCAGGGTCTACCTGCCCGGAGCGTCCGACTCCGCGCACGGCACGGCCGATTTCAACCTTGAGCTGACGGGCAGCGGCCAGGACTGGGCAGCCCTGAAACCGGGCCTGGACGGTCGGGGTGAACTGAAGATCAAGGACGGGGCGCTGACCGACATCAATATTGCCGATGAGGTGCTGCGGCAGATCACCGGTATTCCGGGTCTGACGAATCTCATCTCGCCCCGCGTGCGCCAGAAGTACCCGGCTCTTTTCAGTCGCCGAGACACCGAGTTTCTTCAGTTGGGCGGCCGCCTGCGGCTCAGCCAGGGCAGAATCCTGCTTGACGATGTGCGGCTGGCGGCGGCCGATTATACGACCCGGGGCCAGGGCTGGCTGGACTATGACCAGACCGTTGACTTTCAGGGCCAGCTCATTCTGGCCGAGGAGCTGTCACGGGATATTCGAGACGGGGTGCGGCTGGCCAGCCTGCTCAGCAACGATCAGGGACGGATTGCGCTGCCCTTTGCCGTGCGTGGTAGCCTGCCCGGCGCAAAACCCGTGCCTGACCTCGCGGCAATAGCCCGGCGGGTCCAGCGCGGCCTTGTCACCCAGGGAGTCGAAGCCCTGCAAGAGCAGGTCCTGGACAAACTCCTGCCCCCGACGGCGGCGCGTGACGGAGGGACACACGACGCCCCGGCCGACCCGGCCAGGCCCGAGGACGTATTGAGAGAGGGCTTGCGGGAGGGGCTGAGGGGCCTGTTCGGACGCTAAGCGCTCCGCTTGGGCGCATCTTCACCCTTCTGGCCCTCCTGGCTCTCCTGGCCGCCCACAAGCCGGCCGATTGCCCGCTCCACCCGTCGTAGCCGACGGACCAGGTCGGGCAGCCTGGGCAGCAGGGCCGAATAGCGGCGCCAGGAAAAGATATCGACGGCCGGATACCCGCCGATAACGGAGTCGGGCGGCACATCGTTGGGAATGCCGCTCTTGGCCGCCACCCGCGTCTTGTCGCCGATCGTCAAATGACCGGCAACACCGACCTGGCCGCCCATTTGCACCCCTGCTCCGACTTTCGTGCTGCCGGACAGCCCGACCTGGGCGGCCAGTAGCACGCCCTGGCCCAGCTCGCAGCCGTGGGCAATCATCACCAGATTGTCGATCTTGGT
>JAAXHF010000342.1 GCA_012271025.1 Deltaproteobacteria bacterium
GAGCTGCACGCGACCGGGCAGCTCAAGGCGGCCGGGGCCAGGCTTGACGTTCAGGCCACGGCCGACCTCAGCCAGCAGCCGCCACGCTATCAGGGAACGCTCGGGCTGGCCCAGGTCGAGCTGAGCCGGCTGCTGGCAGACGAGAGGCTCGGTGATGTCCGAGCGCTGCTACACGGCAGCCTGCGTGGCCGTGGGATCGGCACGGCCGTGTCCGCGCTTGAGGCCGAGGCAGACCTGCGGGTCGAGGGGCTACAGATCGCCGCTGTCGAGCTGGGAAGCGTCTCGGTTCAGGCCCGGCTGGCCGACCAGATGGCTACGCTCGATGGAGAACTGACCGGCGCCCTTGGCCACGCCAGCTGGCAGGGCCGGCTGGCCCTGGCTGAAACGCCCGCCTACAGCCTCAGCTTTGCCGCCGAACGGTTGGACCCGACCGTGGCCGGATACGACACGCTCGGCGGTGATCTCAAACTGCATGGCAGGCTGGACGGCACGGGGTTTGGGCTGTCGAGCATGGATGCCCGGGCAGAGCTGACGCTTCAGCCGTCCCGTCTTGGGCCGGTGAAGCTCGACCACGGTCGCCTGATCGCCCGCCTCGCCGGTGGACGGGTCCACGTCTCAGAGGCAACGCTGCTCGCCCCGGACGCCCGGCTGCATATCACGGGCGAGTTGGGTACGGCCTCCGACCACACTGGCCGCGTATCCTACTCGCTGCAGCTTGAGCGTCTGGCCCCCTGGTTGGTCCTGGCCGGCCGCGAGGGCTCGGGGCGGCTCAGGCTGGAGGGAACGGCCGAAGGCAGTCTGGACAATGTCCGCACCCGGGGCGAACTCCGGGCCGAGGCGGTCCGGCTGGCCGAGTTGTCGCTGGCCGCAGCCACAATCGACTTTGCCGCCGAGCGGCTGGGCCAGTCTCAGCCCCGGGCCAGCCTCAGCCTCGGGCTGAGTGATCTCCAGGCCGGACTCGGCCTGCAAACGCTTAGCGCCGAGCTGCAACTCGTCCCCGGCCCAGCCGAGGCCGACCGGCCGGGCCACCAGCTGCATCTCGACCTGACCGCTACCCAGACCCCTGAGCGCCGTCACCGTCTGCGGGCGCAACTCCTGGCTCAGCCGGAGCGGGTTACGGCTCAGCTCCAGGAGCTGTCCGTGGCACTGCCGCTCGGCACCTGGCAGCTGGCCCGACCGGCCAGGGTCGGCTATCGGGCGGGCGGCATCACGCTCGACCGTTTTGTCCTGGCCAAATCGGAGCAGCCGGAGCAACAGCTCATCCTGCGGGGCGGTCTGGCTACAGCCGGCGCCCAGGATTTGCAGCTCCGGCTCACCAGCTGTTCGCTCGACGAGCTGACGGACCTGCTGCCCCAGCAGCCGCGCCTGCGCGGCACGCTGTCGGCCGAGGTCCAGATTGCCGGGACGGCCGAGGCGCCGTCCATCGCGGCCAGCGCAGTCGTGCACGAGGGGCAGATTGCCGGCCAGGCCTACGCAGGCGCGAACGCCACGGCTCACTATCAGGATCACACAGCCCGCTTTCAGCTCGCCTTCCACCAGGACGAGCAGCACACCCTGCACGCCGACGGCAGCCTGCCCGTGTCGCTCGGCTGGGCCGGAGGTTTCCGGGCTACCGTCCTCGGCGATCTGGATATGGCCATACGTTCGGACGGCCTCGACCTGGCCGTTCTCGACGCGTTCAGCGCCGGGGCTGCGGACGACATTGCCGGGACGCTTCAACTCGACCTGCGCGCCACCGGTCCGGCCGACACGCCCCAGCTCAGCGGCAGCTTTGGTCTAAAAGACGGCCGGGCCACGGTCAAAGCGCTGGGACTCGACGTGAATCCGATCAGCCTCAGCGCCAGCCTCAGCCCCGGACACATCCGCATCAGCCAGCTGACGGCCGAAGCCGGCGATGGCAGCCTGAGCGGGACGGGACTGATTACACTGACACAGTATTGGCCGCAGACCCTGGACCTGAGCTTCACGGCCGACGACTGGCCGGCGGTATGGACCCACCGGTATCGGGTTGCGATTGACAGCCAACTCAAGGCCAGCGGTTCACTTGCCGCTCCGCACCTCGGCGGTCACATCACTGTGCGAGAGGCGACGCTTCGCCCCGAGCTGTCGTTTCTGTCGGCTCAGCCTTTGCACCACGACGAGACGATCATTGTGCGGTCGAGTGCCGACGCGCCCCCGCTGGCCGACGAACAGCCGCCCCGTCCCGGCCATGCAGAGACGGGCGACGATACCTCTCCCTCCCTTGTGGAGAATCTGAGTCTGGACGTGGCCCTGGACCTGAGCGACGACACCCGCCTTCAGCATCAGAATGCCAACATCACCTTAGGCGGCGGGCTCAGCGTCAGCAAAAAACGGGACGAGGCGCCACGTCTGGCCGGTGTCATTCAATTGGCGCGCGGCTGGGCCGGCTTCCAGGGGCGGCGCTTTCTCCTGAACAGGGGAAGCCTGACTTTTGACAGAGAGACGCAGCTGAACCCCCGGCTGGATATCCTCGCCCAGTATGAGCATGACGACTACGTGATTGACGCGGTGGTCGGCGGCACGGCCGAGACCCCGAACCTGGATTTACGCAGCACACCGCCTTTGGAGCAGGCTGATATTCTGGCGGTGTTGCTGTTCGGCAAGCCTGCCAGCACGCTGAATAAGGGCGAGGAGGTTGACCTGCAACAAGAGGCCGTGGCGCTGACCAGCGGCTATGCCGCAGCAACGCTCGGCCAATCGGTGTCTGACGCCCTCGGCCTGGACACGCTGGGGATTGACCTGAGCGACCTGGATTTCTCCGGCGGCCAGGTCGGCTTTGGACGCGCCCTGACCCGCAAAACGCGCATCTCCGCCTCCCAGGGCCTCGGCGGCAAACAGGGCCAGGAGGTGGCGATTGATTACGAGATGACGCCCAACCTGGATTTACGGACAAGCGCCGACTCCAAGGGCTCCAGCAGCGCCGATATCATCTGGCGCAAGCGCTATTAGAGCACTTTACGTTACCGTGTAGCCCTTCGACTTCAGGCGC
>JAAXHF010000137.1 GCA_012271025.1 Deltaproteobacteria bacterium
CGCCGATACCGACCACCGCAGCCGCCCCGTCGGCGAGCGCCTCGCGGGCCAGTCGGGCGGGCTCGTGGGGCGAGGCGCTGTAGCAGACCTCGTGGGTCACTCCATGGCCGGCCAGCAGTTGAGCGGCCTGTTCGGCCACCGCCCTCCCCCGGCCCCGGCCAGAGCTGGGATTAACAATGAGCCGAATAGCTGGCATCAGCCCGGACTGCCGGCGGCAGGCTTGCCCGCCCCGGCGGTTTGTGTTTGTTCATCTTTCGCCACCCCGCTCAGAATGGGCCTGCACGAAGTTCTGACTGCCGGCCGCAGCCATGCTGGCGGTGGCCGAAATTTCCAGGCACAGGGCCGTGGCGGCAATGAGCTGGGCAAAACGGTAGACTTTCCCCGAGCCCAAACAGTTCATCAGACGCAGATACGCCTGGGCGTGGGGCAGGCTCGTTCCGCCTCCGAGCGTGCCGACTTCCAGGCCGGCCAGGCGGATCGTGATATGGATGCCGTCCTCGGTCCGGGAGACCGAATCGTGGGCCATGCTGCTCGTTCCGACCATGCCCAGATCCTGGCCGGTAGCGGCAAAGATGGCCGCCACCGCCGAGGCCGGCGTAAAGGCAAAGGACTGCATGCCGCTGGCGTGCGAGCCGTGCAGCCCGGCGTGTTCCAGGGCCAGCACGTCGTCGGCCCGCACATGCAGGACCCGTCGCAACACAGCCTCGGGCAACGTGGCCTCGGCCATGACCACCTTGCCGTGACCGGGGAACTGGAAAAAGGCGTGGCTGGGCTTCTTATCGCCGCCCATATTTGTTTCGACAAAGACGTGCAACGGTTCGAGACCGGTCTGGCGCGCAAAACGCTCGCGGATAAATCCCTGGTTCAGGGCGTAGGCGTTGCGCGTCATCATGTTCGGGCCGCAGGCGTCACCGGTTGTAAACCGATACAGCACGTGACACATGGGCCCGACCACATGCGTCTCCAACTCGCGCAAGACGGCGTGTGAACTGACAGGTGGCAGGGCGGCGGCGGGCGGGGTGTGCCGCGCCTGCCGCAGCCAGGCGACCATCTCCGTTTGGCGGTCGGCCAGCCAGTCGGCCAGGCGCAGCGCCTCCTGGGTCGAGCCAAAGACAAAACACGAGTCGCGGGTCATGCGGTCGGCCAGCACATGGGTGTGGATGCCACCGGCCAGCCCTACGGCGCGCACGCCGCGCTGGACCGAGGCGGACAGGCCACCCTCGGTATGAGCCAGCGGGACAAACACGTCTTCAGACGTTCGTCCCGACTCCTGAACGCAGCCGGTCTCGTCCAGCCTGTAGTCGCCCAGGTTTACGGCCAGCGGACCGACCACCCCGACGGGCAGGACCATATGGCCGCTCAGACACTCCTGAAAACGTCCCAGCACAGACTCCGGGACCGGCCAGCTCAGCACATGGTGATGGTCGGCCTCCCAGTGGGCCAGGGCGCGCAACTGGTCTTGTCGGTACTGAATGGTGGGGGGGCGATTCACCCGTGGCCAGCGCAGGCCGGGCTGACCGCGGGCCGGGCGCGTGCTCACGCCGGGTCGTCCTGCGGCGGCTCGTGGAGCTGCATGCGCCGGACCTTCTTCTCCACATCATAGACCACCGCGTCAAAGAGCAGCTTGCCGTCAAGACCGACAAAATCGGCCTCGTCCTTCAAGCCGGCGTGGACGGCCCGCATCAGCTCAATCACCTCGTCCCGCATCTTGAGAAAGTCGGGCTTGAGTTCGGGTTTGCGCTTGAGTTCCTCGCCCAGGTACAGCTCGGCAAAGGCCAGGTGGCGGGCTTCGTCAATGATGATGCGCCTGGCAAACTCGGCGAACAGGGAGGTCGGATGGGCTTTGACCAGAATACCGTAAAAGTGGCGGGCCAGAATATCGCTCAACAGAATGCCCCACAGCCACTCCACCTTGTCGCGCGACTGAAACAGCCGGGCCTGATAGCGCAGCATGACTTTCAGGTCACGGATCTCCAGCGGACGGAGGCCCATCTTGTTGTAAAAGCGGGTGATCATCTCGAAGTGGCGGGCTTCGTCGAGCAGAAAGGTCGAAAGGTAGAGCTGGGCCTCGGTGTGATGGATGGCAAAGAACTGCGGGATGACCGAACTCGCGCCGACCATGGCCGTCTGCTCGCCCAGGTAGATGGGGGTCAGCACGTGGGCGAAGGCGCGTTGCTCGGCCTTATTGAGGCCCAGCGGCTGGTCCCAGTCGATCACCGACGCCGACCACTGGCCCTCCACCCCCTTGCGGAAGAGTTCCATGAGTTTGGTATTATCAACACACGGAAACACCCGAATCACGATCTCCCCCTATCCCTCATCCGATCCGGTCAGTCCCAACTCGCTACAGACCGTAGGGCAGCCCCCATATAGCAATCCTGAGGCTGGCGTACAAGCATCATCGTTCGAGACGCCGCCAACCCGACTCAGTCCTCCCGACCCCACAGCCAGGCAACAGTCCGCCAGCCGTACTGTAGGCCCGAGACAACAGTCGCCCCTCCAGCCAGCCCCCAGACCGCCCAGACCAGCAGGCCAGGCAGCCAGTGCGGTGACAACAGCTCGACCAGCGCCATGCTGACTGTCACCAACACGAAAAAAGTGCCCCACTTGCCAACCCGGCTCGGCTTGGTGCGAATCGTGCGGCCTGTCCACAGAAAGATGAGGCCGAAGCCGCCGACCAGAGCCACATCCCGGCCCACTACCAGACAGGTCAGCCATATCGGGACGCCGCCTATCAGCGTGAGCATGACCAGGCTGCTGCCGGCCAGGGCTTTATCGGCCAGGGCGTCGAAGCGCTTGCCAAATTCTTCGGCGTCACTGCCCACATAGCGCGCGACCTGTCCGTCCAGCCAGTCGGTCAGGCCGGCAAAGATAAAGGTGCTCAGCGCGGCCGCGTAGCGCTCGCGGATCAGCAAAAACAGCAGCACGGGAATAGCCAGGACACGCAGGGCGGTGATCAGATTGGGCAAGACCCGAGGATGGCGCAGCTCTATGGAGAAGGACGAGCTTGTATTCACGCGTTCAGCTTCTGTCCGGCCAGCCCGCTTGCGGCCAGCCTCTTGCGGAGCTGTCCAGCTACCTTGGCCGACACCCGGACGGTCAGCCGGACGCTCG
Source organism: Deltaproteobacteria bacterium (assembly GCA_012271025.1). The sequence goes on from JAAXHF010000137.1 coordinate 3,115, forward strand.
TGTTCGTATACGTTTGTTCCACCACCGTGCCATTTGTGTGCAGAAAATCCAGGAGCTGTCCAGCGTCCAGGGGCAGCTCCAGCCGCAGCACCTGCCGCTCCCGTTCCAGATAGCGTCCGATAGCCCCGAGCAGGGCTACGGTGCCGGCTCCCCTGAGGGCCGAGATGCCAAAGCAGGTCTCGCCTTCGGCGCCCGCCTGAGCCGCCCCAAACCCGGGCCACACCACGTCTTCGGGGGGCTCGGCCGGCAGCCGGTCCAGCTTATTCCAGACGGTAAAGGTCGGGATGTGGGCTACCCCGATCTCTTCCAGCACCCGCTCAGCGACCGTCTTTTGCTCCAGGCAGCGCGGGTGGCTGGCGTCAATCACGTGCAACAGGAGGTCCGCCGTCCGCACTTCTTCGAGGGTGGCCGTGAACGCGTCGATGAGCTGGTGGGGCAGCTTGTTGATAAAGCCGACCGTATCCGTCAGCAGCACGGTCTGGCCGCCGGGCAGGTCGAGGCGGCGACTGGTCGGGTCGAGGGTGGCGAAGAGTTTGTCTTCGACCAACATCTGGGCCCGGGTCAGGGCGTTCATCAGGGTCGATTTGCCGGCGTTGGTATAGCCGACCAGGGCCAGACACGGGAAGGGAACCCGGGCGCGCTCGTGACGGTGGAGACCGCGCGTCCGCTCGACCTCCCGCAAACGCCGGCGCAGGCTGGCAATGCGCTCTCGAATGCGCCGCCGGTCAACCTCGAGTTGGGCTTCTCCCGGCCCCCGGCTGCCCAGCCCGCCGCCGAGTCGCGACAGGTGCGTCCACTGGCGGGTGAGGCGTGGGCGCAGATACTCGAGCTGGGCGAGTTCGACCTGCAGTTTGCCGGCCTGGCTCTGGGCGCGCTGGGCAAAGATGTCCAGAATCAGCTGGCTGCGGTCTACAACCTTGAGACGCAAGGTTTTTTCGAGATTGCGTTGCTGGGCCGGGGACAGGTCGTCGTCAAAGATTACCACATTGGCGTTGGTGGCGGCGCTCAGCTGCTGGACCTCGGCCAGTTTGCCGCTGCCGATATACGAGGCCGGCCGCACACCGTTGCGCAGTACCTGGCGCACCTGACCGGCCACCTCCAGGCCGGCCGTGTGACTCAGCCGGGCCAGTTCGTCCAAGGACTCGTCGAGTCGAAGGCTGCCACCGGGCGCGCTCGTCCCCGCTTCAACACCGACCAGCACGGCGCGCTCGGGCCCGGTCACAACCCGGTGGTGATGACGGTCAGCGTTGCGGATGCGCGCCATGGCTCGGACCAGCCCAGCGGTTCAGCGGAACGACGCCACCCCACTGCCAAAGACATCCTCGACCGCCGACAGCATGGCCCGGGTCGGAGCAACGCACAAAGTCTGAGGCAGGGCGATAATCGTCTCGCGGTGATCGGGCCGCAGGAGATGCAGAAAGGCCGGACAGCCGCCCTGGTGCTGGGTCAGCACCGCCCGCAGGGCCAGCAGATCCTCTTTGGTCGTGACATCGGACGGGACCTGAATGTGAACCTGGCTGACCTCGTCTTTGGCCACCGATTCCAGCGGCACCAGCTCATTGGCGATAATCTGACAGCGGTCTTCGTCCACATCGAGCGCACCGCTGAGACAGATCGGCTCGTCGGCGTGCAGGCTTTGCTCATACTTGCGATAGGCTTCGGGCCAGACGATCACCTCCACCACCCCGGCCTTGTCTTCCAGCGTGAACGTGGCGTAGCGGTCGCCCTTTTTATTGTTCTTCAGCTTGAGCGTCTGGACCATTCCGGCCAGGCGCACCTTCTCCTGGTGGGCGCGGCCTTTTATCAGGGCGGTGGTCAGCGACACCACCCCGTGCAGGCGGCTCTCATACCGGTCGAGGGGATGGCCGGTAATGAAGAAGCCCAGGATTTCGCGCTCGTGGTTGAGCTGCTCGCCCTCCGACCACTCGGCCGCCAGCGGCAACTCGGGCCGGGTCGGGTCCTTGCCGCCGCTGGCCGCAAAGAGGCCCATCTGGGCGCTGTTCGCCCCCCGCGCCTCGTACTCAGCCCACTTCATGGTCGCCTCACAGCCGGCCAGCAGCTGGGCTCGTGGCAGGCCAAAGGAATCGAGCGCGCCGCACTTGATCAGGCTCTCCATGACCCGTTTATTGACCTGCGCACCCTGCACCCGGCGGTTGAAGTCGTACCAGTCCTCAAACGGTCCGTCCTGGCGGGCCTGGCAGATGACCTCAATCGCCTTCGAGCCCACGCCC